>JBBPYI010000136.1:0-15048 GCA_038200075.1 Mycobacteriales bacterium | reverse complement strand
TCCTCGATCGAGATGTCCTCACCGGTGACGGTCTTGATGACCTCTGGGCCGGTGATCATCATCGCGCTGGCGCCGTCGACCATGAGGTTGAAGTCGGTGAGCGCCGGGCTGTAGACGTGTCCGCCGGCGCAGTGGCCGAGGATGTGGCTGATCTGCGGGACGACGCCGGAGGCCATGACGTTGCGGTAGAAGATGTCGCCGTAGAGCGCCAGACCCATGATCCCCTCCTGGATCCTGGCGCCGCTGCCCTCGTTGATGCCGACAAGCGGGCAGCCGGTCTTCAGGGCCAGGTCCATCACCTTGACGATCTTCTCGCCGTAGACCTCGCCGAGCGCGCCTCCGAACACCGTGGCGTCCTGGCTGAAGATGCACACGGGCCGGCCGTCGACGGTGCCGAAGCCGGTGATGACGCCGTCGCCGGTGGGACGGTTGTTCTCCAGCCCGAAGTCGCGGGCGCGGTGCCGGGCCAGCGCGTCGGTCTCGGTGAACGAGCCCTCGTCGAGGAAGCCCTCGATCCGCTCCCGGGCAGTCTGCTTGCCCAGGTCGCGGCGCTTGGCCAGCGCGGCCTCGGAGCCTGCGTGCAGGGCCTGGTCGTTGCGGCGGCGCAGCTCGGCGAGCTTGCCGGCGGTCGTGTGGACGTCGACGGCGTCGGCGGCAGGGTCAGGAACGGTCTCGGCAGTCACGGCCGCAGGCTACCGGTGGGCCCGTGAGCGGCTGCGCCTGGGAGGATGCCCGGTGTGTACGCAGACCTCGACCGCCCGCCTCTGCGCGGCCGTGAGATCGCGCGTGCGCTCGCGCCGGACGGCTGGCGGGTGGAGGTGCTCGAGACGGCCGGCTCCACCAACGCGGTGGCCGCCGAGCGGGCGCTGGCGGGCGAACCGGCCGGGCTGGTGCTCGTGGCCGAGTCGCAGACGGCCGGTCGCGGCCGCCTGGACCGGTCCTGGGTGTCGCCGCCCCGGGCCGGGCTGACGCTGTCGGTCCTGCTGCGCCCCGACCTGGCGCCGCACCGCTGGCCGTGGCTCTCGCTGCTGACCGGGCTCGCGGTCGCCACCGCGCTGCGTGACCAGGCCGAGGTCGACGCGGTGCTGAAGTGGCCGAACGACGTGCTCGTCGGGGGGCGCAAGCTCTGCGGAGTGCTGGCCGAGGTCCCTGCTGCGGGCGCCGCGGTGCTCGGCATCGGTCTCAACGTCACGACGCGCGCCGACGAGCTGCCCCACGACGGCGCCACCTCGCTGGCGCTGGCCGGCGCCGCGACGACGGATCGGGGCATCCTGCTGCGGGCGGTGCTGCGTTCGCTGACCGCGACGCTCGCCGATGTCGAAGCCGCCCAGCACGCCTACCGGGAGTGCTGCGAGACGATCGGTGCGCAGGTGCGGCTCGAGCTGCCGACCGGCGCCGCGGTCGTCGGCACCGCGCAGGCCGTCGACGACTCGGGGCGCATCGTGGTGGACGGGATCGCCTACGGCGTCGGGGACCTCGTGCACCTGCGCCCGGTCACCGACTGACGCGGATGTTCCGGGTCTCGAGCCAGGTCACTGACCCGTCCTTGGCCGAGCTCTCCCACGCCCGCAGCAGGTAGTCACCCGGGGCCACGTCCAGCTCGGCGGTCCAGGTGCCGCGGCCGGGGGCCCCTTCGGTCGCGGTGCTGAAGCCCTCCTGCGCGGTGCGGCCGTTGCGCTGCAGGTCCCAGGACACGGTCGCCTCGAAGACGGTCGCGCTGCCGCCGACCCGATCGCCGATGTCCTGGCCCTCGACGGCGTCGATCCAGACCGGTCCGAGGACCTCCGCGGCCGGTGCACGGCGCAACGGCTCTGCGGTGCCGACCGCGCCCCACCGGGTCTCGACGCGCTTGCCCTCCACCCGCAGCTCGACAGCCGCCAGCGACGGGTCGGCGGCGGTCGCGGTGTGAACGAGCTGCTGCACCGTGGCGGCCTCGAAGGCAGACCCGCCGCCGTTGGTGAGGGCCTCGCGCGAGAGGTCGATCACCGCGGTGCTGCCCGAGCGGCGGACGTCGCGGACCTCGGTGCCGTCGGCCCACAGCGAGTCGTGGTCGGGGTCGCCGGGGTCGCGGTCGAGCATGGCAGCCACGGCCTGCCGGACCGGGTCGCCCATGGCGGGCAGCCGGACGAATTCGCGGTAGAGCCGCGGCCCGCGAGGGTCGGCGGTCGCGCCGAGCCAGTACAGCGCGACAGCCCGGTCCTGGACGGACGCCGTCGGCGTCGGCGTGGCTGTCGAGGGCGGTCTGTCGGTGGCAGGAGCAGCGGCGGGGGAGTCCTCGGGGGAGACGGCCAGCGACGCCGCCGGGAGCGGCGCGGAAGCGGTGGGCTGGTCCTCGCCGCAGGCCGACAGCGACAGCGCGAGGGCGAGGAGCAGGGCCGGTGCGGCGGGGCGGGGTGTGCTCATGGCGACCTCCAGTGCCGACGGCCCGGGCGGGCCCGTACGTCTAGGACGCGTCCGGACGCCGCGAGGTTGCGTGCGGCGACGTGTCGACGACACCCGGGTCGTAGGGCGGCCAGTCGCCCTGTGGCGGCATCAGGCTGTCGAAGTAGCGGTCCTGGGGTCGGGCTCCCGCCCGCTCCCCGGGTCCGCCCGCGTTGGTGCCGAAGCAGGTCATCACCGCAGCCAGGCCTGCCGCGACGACGACCAGGGCAGCCGGGATCCCGGGCGGCAGGACGGTCGCGGCCAGCACGAAGGCCACGAACGCCATCAGGCGTACGCCCAGGTAGGTGGACTGGCGGGAGCGCTGCACGCCTGGACGCTACGCGGATGCGCCGGGGACGCAAGTGGTGTCCGCCGTACCCTGCGACGTGGACTCCGAGCGGCTCGAGGCGGCCCTGCTGGGCGCGCCCTGCGAGCTGACCCGCGACGAGGTCGCGGCCGCCGTCGGGATCGACGAGATCGAAGCGCGGGCGCTGTGGAACGCGATGGGGTTCGCAGAGGTGGCTCCCGGTGAGAAGGCGTTCACCCGGCTGGACGTCGTCTCGCTGCGGCACGCGCTCGCCCTGCGAGACCTGGGCATCGTCGACGCCGACACCCTGCTGGTGCTGGCCCGCTCGATGGGGCAGGGCCTGGCCCGGATGGCTGAAGCGCAGGTCGACGTCTTCCGTCACCAGTCCAGCGGGCTCGACGCGCAGCAGGCCCTGGCTGCGGCGGCCGAGGCGGCCGCCGAGGTGATGCCGCGGCTGGACGAGATCGTGGTGCACATGTGGCGTCGGCAGTTCGCCGCCGCGACCGCCCGTGCCCTCGTCTCTCCGACCGAGGACGGAATGCCCCTGCTGTCAGTGGGTTTCGTTGACCTGGTGGACTTCACCGCCTCCACTCAGCGGTGGGACGCCAGCACGTTGGAGCGCACGCTCGAGCGCTTCGAGAGCGAGACGTCGCTGCGCGTCACGGCCGTCGGGGGGCAGGTGGTCAAGACCCTTGGCGACGCGGTGCTCTACGTGACCGACGACCCCGGCACCGCCGTGGAGGTGGCCTTGAGAACCGTGACCGCCCACGCCGCCGATACCGAGCTGCCCGACGTCCGCGCGGGGGTGTCGACCGGTCCCGTCCTCGTACGGCTCGGTGACGTCTTCGGCCAGCCCGTCAACATCGCCAGCCGGCTCACCGACGAGGCCCGCCCGCGTACGGTGCTGGTCGACGACCGCACCGCCCAGGCGCTGGCCGCCGACGGGTCCTACGACCTGCGCCGGCTGCGCCGCCGCTCGGTCAGGGGCTACCGCTCCCTGACCCCCCACCTGCTGCGCCGCACCGGCGCTGACGACGAGGAGTCCCGATGAGCCTGTACGACCTGGCGGTTACGACGCTGCAGGGGGCGGACACCACCCTGGGCGAGCTGGCCGGCGGCAAGGCGGCCCTGGTGGTCAACGTCGCCTCTCGGTGCGGTCTGACCCCGCAGTACACCGGCCTGGAGCAGCTGCACGCCGAGCGCGACGAGGTCGTGGTGATCGGGGTGCCGTGCAACCAGTTCAAGGGACAGGAGCCCGGCAGCGCGCAGGAGATCGCCGAGTTCTGCTCGGCGACCTACGGGGTCAGCTTCCCGCTGCTGGCCAAGACCGACGTGAACGGACCTGGGCGGGCGCCCCTGTTCGAGGCGCTCACCGAGGCGCCGGACGCCGACGGCGCCGCGGGCGACGTGCAGTGGAACTTCGAGAAGTGGCTGATCAGCCCGCAGGGCGAGGTGGTTGCGAGGTTCCGCCCACTGGTCGACCCGTCGGACCCGGCGATCACCGCGGCGCTGGACGTCCTGGCGCGCTGACGAGCCTCCGATCGGCGGCCTGGCTCACCCGCACCAGACCAACGCCGGCTGCCAGGCACAACCCGAACGCGCCTGACCACAGGGAGTTCTCGCCGAGGCGCTCGAGCACCTGCGTGCCCACCAGCGGGCCGAGGAAGGCCGCGGTGCCGAACGAGAGCCCGAACACCCCCATGTAGCGACCCCGCAGGTGCGGCGGCGCGATCGAGGCGACGAGCGCGCCGAGCTGGCCGGCCTGCAGGATCTCGCCGAGCGTCCACACGGTGATGGCCAGCAGATGACCGCGCAGGTCGTCGGCGAAGGCGGTCAGTCCGAATCCGGCGCCCTGCAGCAGCATCGCGGTCAGCAGCAGCGGAGCCCGGCTGCGCCGGCCGAGCAGCCCCAGCAGCAGTGGTTGCAGCAGCACGATGAGCACTCCGTTCAGGGCGAGCGCCGCTCCGTAGCTGCCGGGACCGAGGTCGTCGCGGGCGAAGACGAGCGGGAGCGTCGAGAACGCCTGCAGGTAGACCACGGCCGAGGCGATGACGCTGGCCACGAGGCCGAGCATCAGCCGGTCCGACAGCACCTCCCGCAGCCGTCCGGCGCCACCGGCAGGCGCGACCGGGCGGGTCTCGGGGACCCCGCGCAGCACCAGGACCGCGAAGCCGGCTGAGGCGAGCGCGTCGAGCACGAACAGCAGCCAATAGCCCCTGCTGGCCAGGAAGCCACCGAGGGGCGTGGCGATCGAGAAACCCAGGTTGATCGCCCAGAACTGCAGCGCAAAGGCGCGAGCGCGGTCGGCGTCGGGCACCAGGTCGGCCACCGCCGCCTGCACCGCCGGACGGAACAGGTCCAGGCACAGGCCGTACGCCATCGCGGCCACGGCGATGGACACCAGGCTGTCGGCGGCCCCGAGCACCAGCAGGGTGACGGCAGAGCTGAGCAGGCCCAGCACCATGGTGCGGCGCCGGCCGATCCGATCGGCGAGCACGCCTCCCACCGGCTGGCTCAACGCCGAGCCGAGCCCGAGCAGCGACAGCACGACGCCGGTCTCGGCGACGCTGTACGCGCGCGAGCCGGTCAGGTAGAGCGCCAGGAACGGCGCCATGAAGCTGCCCGCCCGGTTGAGCAGCGTGCCCGCGAACAGATACCAGAACGGTCGGGGCAGTCCGCCCAGGTGACGGCTCAGGCGGCCGCCTTCCACCGGCAGGCCCACCTCGACGGGCGGTCCGGCGCTGGTCATGGCTGAAGCCTGTCCGACCGGTGCAAGCGAGATCTGCGTCGCGGCTGGAGTGAGCTCACGCCTGACGTCGGAGCGTGCCGTCCTTGACGTCCTCGAGTGCGGCGAGAGCGGCCCCGTCACCGTCGGCCGCGGCGGCCTCGACCTCGGCAGGCGCAGCCCAGACGAAGCGGCGGTAGCTCCAGAAGCGGAACAGCGTGCCGAGCACGAGGCCAACGCCGTTGGCCGCGATGTTGTCGGCCAGGCGCGACTCGAAGCCAAGCACGTAGTGCGAGACGGCGAGGCACAGCAGCGCGATGGCCAACCCGACGACGTTGAGCACGAAGAACATGCCGTACTCGCGCCGGACGCTGGTGCGTTCGCGGTGCTTGAACGACCAGGCCCGGTTGAGCAGGAAGGCGTTGGTCGCGGAGAAGATGGTGGAGATGACCTTGGCGGTCAGGGGCTTGTCGATGACGTGCAGCACCGCGTTGAAGATCGCGATGTCGACGACGAAGCTGATCAGCCCGACGGTACCGAACTTGGCGAGCTCGGTGAACAGCCCTCTGACCTTGGCCTCGAGGCGCTGCCGCAGGCTGGGGTGCGCCGCGGCGGCGTTCGACGTCATCCCGCCAGCCTAGCGGCGGTCGTCCGGATCGGGTCGTGGGACGATCGTGGCCACACCGACTTCTTGGAGGACGCCGTGCTGGACACCCGACTGACCGAGGAGCAGCAGCAACTGCGCAAGACGGTCGAGGCGTTCGCCCGGGAGGTCGTCGCGCCGGTGTCCTACGAGCACGACAAGAACAAGACCTTCCCGTACGCCGTGGTTGCGCAGATGGCCGACATGGGGCTGTTCGGCCTGCCCTTCCCGGAGGACGTCGGCGGGATGGGCGGTGACTACTTCGCGCTGTGCCTGGTGCTCGAGGAGCTCGGCAAGGTCGACCAGTCGGTCGCCATGACCCTGGAGGCGGGGGTCTCGCTGGGCGCGATGCCGGTCTTCCGCTTCGGCACCGCGGAGCAGCAGGCCCGCTTCCTGCCCGACCTCGTGGCAGGTCGGGCGCTGGGGGCTTTCGGGCTGACCGAGCCCGGCGCCGGCAGCGACGCCGGTGGCACCCGCACGACCGCGGTCCTGGAGGGCGACGAGTGGGTGCTGAACGGCACCAAGGCGTTCATCACCAACAGCGGCACGACTATCACCTCGCTGGTCACCGCGACCGCCGTCACGGGGACGACGGCCAGCGGCAAGAAGGAGATCTCCTCGATCCTGGTGCCGGTGCCGACACCGGGCTTCACCGCCGAGCCGGCCTACGACAAGGTCGGCTGGAACGCCTCCGACACCCACCCCCTGACCTTCGACGACGTACGCGTGCCCGAGCAGAACCTGCTCGGCGAGCGCGGTCGCGGCTATGCCAACTTCCTGTCGATCCTGGACGAGGGGCGCATCGCGATCGCGGCGGTCGCCACCGGGGTCGCTCAGGGCTGCGTCGACGAGAGCGTGAAGTACTCCAAGCAGCGCGAGGCCTTCGGCAAGCCGATCGGGCAGAACCAGGCCATCGCCTTCAAGATCGCGCGGATGGAGGCACGGGCGCACACGGCCCGGACCGCCTACTACGACGCGGCGGCGAAGATGCTCGCCGGCCTGCCGTTCAAGAAGGAGGCGTCGATCGCGAAGATGGTCGCGGGTGAGGCGGCGATGGACAACGCCCGCGACGCCACGCAGATCCATGGCGGCTACGGCTTCATGAACGAGTACGTCGTGTCCCGGCACTACCGCGACAGCAAGATCCTCGAGGTCGGGGAGGGCACCACCGAGGTGCAGCTCATGCTGATCGCCCGGGAGCTGGGTCTGTGAGCTGGCTGCAGCTGCAGGGCGCGGTCAACGTCCGCGACGTCGGGGATCTGCCGACGGTCGACGGACGCAGGACCCGGTCGGGGGTGCTGCTGCGCTCGGACAACCTGGGTGACCTGACCCCGGACGACGTCGCCGAGCTGGTCGAGCGGCGCGGACTGCGCACCGTGGTCGACCTGCGCAGCACCGGTGAGGTGCACCTGGCCGGGCCCGGTCCGCTGGTGGCCGCCGGCCTCACCCACCATCAGCTCTCATTGATCCCGGAGTGGGACGGCGAACCGGACCAGGCCGAGGTCGACCGCGCGCTCGAGGCGGCGCTTCCGTCCCTGCCGGCCCGCCCGCGCCAGATTGACCCGACCGATCTGGCCGGCCACTACACCGGCTACGTCGAGAACGCCGGCGCCAACATCGGCGCCGCGCTGCGGGTGCTGGCCGACCCGGATTCGGGCACCGCGCTGGTGCACTGCGCGGCCGGCAAGGACCGCACGGGGGTCGTCGTGGCGCTCGCGCTGTCGCTGGTCGGCGTCACCCGGGAGGCGGTCGTGGCCGACTACGTCCGCAGCGCCGAGCGGGCGCCGCAGATCCTGGCCAGGTTGCGCGCGACCGCGGCGTACAGCCCCGGGCTCGACGGCGTCACGGCGGCCCAGATCTCCCCGGTCGCGGACTCCATGGAGGGCTTCCTGGATGCCGTCGACCGCGACTACGGCGGGGTCCACGGCCTGGCCATGTCGCTCGGCGTCGACGAGGAGACGGTCGCCCGCCTGGGCGCGCGGCTGGTCGGAACGTCGGCCCTCGCCCGCTGATGGCCAACGCCCGGGGCACAGCTGTCCTGCTGCCCTTCGTCCTGGTGTCGTTCGCGGCCAACTCGCTCATCACCCGCTACGTCGTGCGCGACGACCTGCTCGACGCGGGACTGCTGACCGCCGTGCGGTTCGTGGCCGGTGCGGCGGCGCTGCTGCTGCTGACCGCGCTCCGGCGCGAGCGAGTTCAGGTCGGCAAGGCCAACCTCGTGCCGGCGCTGTGGCTCGGGATCTATGCCGTGTGCATCTCCTACGGCTACCGCCACATCGGCGCCGCTGCAGGGACCTTCGTCTTCTACGCCGCGGTGCTGCTCACCCTCGTCGTCGATGACCGACGGCGAGGTGGCCCGCTGCCCGCGCGCCGACTGCTGGGTGCGGGCGTCGCCCTGGCAGGCATCGGGGTGCTCGCGGCGACGTCGGTGGCAACCGTGACACCACTGGGTCTCGGGCTGCTGACGGCGACCGGGATCGCCTGGGGCCTCTACACGGCCGCCGGGCGCGGGGTGGCCGACCCCCGGATCGCGACGACCGGCCACTTCCTGGTGCTTGCTGCCGTCCTGCTGCTGCCCGCCGGGGTCGGCTTCGCCGCCGGTCTGCAGGTGACCGCGCAGGGACTGGGCTGGGCGGTGGTCATGGGCGCGGGCACCACCGCCTTCGCCTACGTCGCGTGGTACGCCTGCCAGCGGGCGCTCACCAGCTCCCAGGCCGGTCTGGTGCAGCTGGTGATCCCGGTGCTGACCACCCTCGGTGCGGTCGCCCTGCTGGGCGAGGCGCTGTCCGCCCGACTGCTCGTCGCGGCCGTCCTGGTCGGGGCCGGGCTGTTCCTCGGGCGGGCCACACCTGCCCCCGCCGCCGTCGGTGTCGTGGGCCGCTAGCCTGCCGGTCGTGGCGATCAGGGGATCGATGGGACTGCCTGTCGTCGGGATGGTCGGCGGCGGCCAGCTCTCGCGGATGACCCACCAGGCGTCCATCTCCCTGGGGCTGTCCCTGAAGGTCCTGGCCGACGCCACCCACGACAGTGCCGCGCTGGTGGCGAACGGCGTCACAGTCGGCGACCACACCTCGCTGGATGACCTGCGGGCGTTCGCGCAGGGCTGCGAGGTCGTGACGTTCGACCACGAGCACGTGCCCGGCGGACTGCTGGAGGCGATGGAGGCCGAAGGTCTGCGCATCGCCCCCGGGGCGGCCGCCTTGCGGCACGCCCAGGACAAGGTCGTCATGCGCGAGCGGCTAGCGGCCCTGGGCGTACCGGTCCCGCCGTTCTGCCCCGTTGCGACCGTCCGCGACGTCGAGGGCTTCGCCCGGCACGTCGGCTGGCCGCTGGTGCTCAAGGCCGCGACCGGCGGCTACGACGGCAAGGGCGTGTGGGTCGTCCATGACAGCTCCGAGGCCGCCGAGGTCGTGGCCAGTGGCGTACGCCTGCTGGCCGAGCAGCTCGTCCCGCTGCGGCGCGAGCTCGCCGCCGTGGTCGCCCGCTCACCCGAGGGGCAGGGCGCGGCGTGGCCGGTCGTGGAGACGGTCCAGTCCGACGGGATCTGCGTCGAGGTCGTCGCTCCCGCCCCAGGTCTGTCGGAAGAGCTCGCCCTGCAGGCGCAGTCGCTCGCCCTGCGTCTGGCCGACGAGCTCGGTGTCGTCGGGGTGCTGGCCGTCGAGCTCTTCGAGACCGACGAGGGCCTGCTGGTCAACGAGCTCGCGATGCGCCCCCACAACAGCGCCCACTGGACCATCGAGGGAGCCCGCACCTCGCAGTTCGAGCAGCACCTGCGGGCCGTGCTCGACTGGCCGATGGGTGACACGACGCTGACCGCCCCGTGGGTGGTGATGGCCAACCTGCTCGGCGGATCGGTCGAGGAGTCCGGCGACCAGGCTCAGCTCGACCGTCGGATGCACATGCTCTTCGGCCGTGATCCGGGCCTGAAGCTCCACCTCTACGGCAAGGCGGTCAGCCCGGGCCGCAAGATCGGGCACGTCACGGCGCTCGGCGACGACCTGGACGTCGTGCGTCAGCGGGCCCGGGTCGGCGCCCACTACCTGAGGACAGGTCAGTGGCTGGACGCGTAGGCATCGTGATGGGCAGCGACTCCGACTGGCCGGTGATGTCGGCCGCAGCAGAGGCGCTGACCGAGTTCGACGTCGCGTACGAGGTGCGGGTCCTGTCGGCGCACCGCACTCCGCGCGACATGCTCGAGTGGTCCGAAAGCGCTGTCGAGCAAAGCTTCTCGGTCGTCATCGCCGGCGCCGGCGGTGCCGCGCATCTGCCCGGCATGGTCGCCTCGATGACCCCGCTGCCGGTCATCGGCGTACCTGTCCCGCTCAAGCACCTCGATGGCATGGACTCGCTGCTGTCGATCGTCCAGATGCCCGCCGGGGTGCCGGTCGCGACCGTCTCGATCGGCGGCGCCCGCAACGCCGGCCTGCTGGCCGTCCGCATCCTCGCCGTCGCCGACGCCGACCTACGTGGTCGCATGCAGGCCTTCCAGGTCGACCTGGCCGATGGCGCCCGGGCCAAGAACGCCGCCCTGCAGGCCCAGCTCGACGCCTGACGCGTCTAGGCGAGCTCCGCGTAGGCCTCGCGCAGCCGGTCGACGTCACGGCGACGCTGCTCGTAGGTCGCACCCACCGCGACCAGCAGCGTGCCGGCCACACCGAGAGTGGACCAGCGGGGCAGCGCCGCGGCGTACGGCCCGATCGGTGTCGATCTCCCAGAGCCGCAGCGCTGGTGGTCCCTGCAACCGGAGCCCGCAGGCCGCACACGAGGTGGGGCCGGCCAGCAGGGTGCGGCAGCCCGGGCACCGCGTGGCGTCGGGAGCGAGGGACGTCATGACGTCAGGATCGGCGCCCTGGCGCGCTTCGAGCAGAGCAGAACTACCTAGAGTGCCCGTCATGGACGTACGCCCGGCGCGCCAGGACGACTGGCCGGCCATCTGGCCCTTCTTCGCTGAGATCGTCGCGGCGGGGGAGACCTACGCCTACCCGGAGGACCTGGACGAGGTCTCGGCGCGACCGTGGTGGATGCAGACGCCGCCGGGACAGACGTTCGTCGCCGTCGACGGCGGCGCGGTGCTCGGCTCGGCGACCTGCGGGCCCAACCGCCCCGGTCGTGGCGCGCATGTTGCAACGGGCAGCTTCATGGTTGCGCCGGCCGCCCGGGGTCGTGGCGTCGGCCGGCTGCTCGGCGAGCACGTCGTGACCTGGTCCCGTGAGAACGCCTACCTGGCAGTGCAGTTCAATGCCGTTGTCGCGAGCAACAGGGTGGCTGTCGCGCTGTGGCAGTCGCTCGGCTTCGAGATCGTCGGGACGGTGCCGGAGGCGTTCGCGTCCCGGTCGCACGGCCTGGTCGGCCTGCACGTGATGCACCTGCGCTTCTGAGCGAGGACTACGGGCGACCGAGGGCGCGGTAGGTCCAGCCGGCGCCGCGCCAGGTGTCGGGGTCGAGGGCGTTGCGGCCGTCGACGATGCGGCGCTCGGCGACGACCTCACTGAGCACGGCCGGGTCCATCTGGACGAACTCGGCCCACTCGGTCAGGTGCAGCACGATGTCGGCGCCCCGGCAAGCCTCGACCGCGCTGTCCCGGTAGCCCAGCTCGGGGTGCTTGATGCGGGCGTTGTCCATCGCTGCCGGGTCGTAGACGCACACCGCGGCGCCCTGCTTCTGGATCGTTGCGGCGACGTCGAGTGCGGGGCTGTCGCGAATGTCGTCGCTGTTGGGCTTGAACGCCGCGCCGAGCACCGCGACGCGCATCCCACCGAAGCTCCCGCCGATCTCCTCGCGGGCCAGGTCGATCATCCGGGCCCTCCGGCGCAGGTTGATCGCGTCGACCTCCTTGAGGAACGACAGCGCCTGGTCGACACCGAGCTCGCCGGCGCGGGCCATGAACGCCCGGATGTCCTTGGGCAGGCAGCCGCCACCGAAGCCCAGACCGGCGTGCAGGAACCGCCCGCCGATGCGGGTGTCGTACGACAGCGCCTTGCTCAGCATCGTGACGTCACCGCCGGTCGCCTCGCACACCTCGGCCATCGCGTTGATGAACGAGATCTTCGTGGCCAGGAACGCGTTCGCCGCGACCTTGACCAGCTGAGCGGTCGCGAAGTCGGTCACCACCACCGGTGTCGGGATCGCCAGGACCGGCGCGAACGCCGCCCGCAGCTGCTCCTCGGCCCGGTCGGAGCGGACCCCGAAGACCAACCGGTCCGGCGTCAGGGTGTCCTCGACCGCGAAGCCCTCGCGCAAGAACTCCGGGTTCCACGCCAGCTCCACATCCGGGCGCGAGGCCGCGATCTGCTCGGCCAGGCGCTCCGCGGTCCCGGCGGGGACGGTCGACTTGCCGACCAGCAGGCTGCCCGGCTTGACGTGCGGCAGCAGCGCCGTGAAGGCCGCGTCGACGTAGGCCATGTCAGCGGCGTACTCGCCCTTCTTCTGCGGCGTCCCGACGCACACGAAGTGCACGTCACCGAACGCCCCCGCCTCCTCGAACGACGTCGTGAACCGCAACCGCCCCGTGTCGAGATTCTTCTGCAGCAGCTCAGGCAGGCCCGGCTCGTAGAACGGCACCGTCCCGGACGCCAGGGCCTCGACCTTCTCCGGCAGCACGTCCAGACCCAGCACCTCAAAACCCAGCTCGGCCATGCACACCGCATGGGTCGCCCCCAGGTAGCCGGTGCCGATCACGGTCAGACGCGGTCGCTCGCTCATCGGCCAGAGGGTAGTGGGCGCGGTCGTCGTCGCGGACCTACGATTACCCCATGGCCGACACCTCCTTCTCCCTGTACGCCCTGCCCGAGGAGCACGAGCTGCTCCGTCAGTCCGTCCGCGAGCTGTGTGAGGACAAGATCAAGCCGCGCGCGGCCGAGATCGACGAGGCGGCGGAGTACCCCTGGGACGTCCACGAGGCCCTCAAGAACGCCGACCTGCTGGCCATCCACGTCCCGGAGCAGTACGGCGGCGCCGGCGCCGACAAGATCGCGCACTGCATCGTCATCGAGGAGGTGGCGCGGGTGTGCGCCTCGAGCAGCCTGATCCCGATGGGCAACAAGCTCGGCACGACCGGGCTCATCCTGTCGGGTTCCGAGGAGCTCAAGCAGCAGTACCTGCCGGGTGTGGCCGCGGGCGAGTCGACGTTCTCCTACGCGCTGTCCGAGCGCGAGGCCGGCAGCGACGCCGCGTCGATGAAGACCCGGGCCGTCCGCGACGGCGACGACTTCGTCCTCAGCGGCACGAAGGCCTGGATCACCGGCGCAGGCGTCAACACGCACTACACGCTGATGGCCGTCACCGACCCCGACAAGGGAGCCAACGGCATCTCGGCCTTCGTCATCGAGGCCACCGACCCGGGCTTCTCGGTCGGGCAGAAGGAGCGCAAGATGGGCATCAAGGGCTCGCCCACCTGCGAGATCTACTTCGAGGACTGCCGCATCCCGGCCAGCCGCATGATCGGCGCGGAGGGCACCGGCTTCAAGACCGCGCTCAAGACCCTGGACCACACCCGTCTCGGGATCGGCGCGCAGGCCGTCGGCATCGCGCAGGGCGCCCTCGACGCGGCCGTGGACTACGTCAAGGAACGACGTCAGTTCGGCAAGGCCATCGCGGACTTCCAGGGCGTGCAGTTCATGCTCGCCGACATGGCGATGCGCGTCGAGGCGGCCCGTCAGCTGACCTACGTCGCAGCAGCCAAGGCCGAGCGCGGCGCCCCCGACATGACGTTCGCGAGCTCTGCCGCCAAGTGCTTCGCCTCCGACACGGCCATGTCCGTCACCACCGACGCCGTCCAGCTGTTCGGCGGCGCCGGCTACACCCGCGACTTCCCGGTCGAGCGGATGATGCGCGATGCCAAGATCACCCAGATCTACGAAGGCACCAACCAGGTGCAGCGCATGGTGATGGCCCGCCAGGTCCTCAAGGGGCGGTAACCCAGCCATGATCACCGCGAGCGCGGCACCGGCTCCGGTCCGGCTCAGCTCGGTGACGCGGCACCCCGCCCTGCTGCTGATCCCCCTGCTGCTCATGCTGCTGATGCGCAGCGCCCGGGGGGTGTGCCGGCTCGTCCAGGGCGCCATCCCGCTGACCGGGCTGCTGGTGCCGCTGCCGCTGGAGGACGCCGTCGCCCTGCAGACTCATGTCGTGCGCTGACCGGCCGAGCTAGCGGGCGCGTCCCCGCCCGGCCGAACGGGTGGGGGCGGAGCCGGCGCGAGCTGCGAGCTCGGCGCGAGTGCGGGCTGGGCCGGCGCTGACCCGGGGTGCTCCCGCCTTCTTCGGCGCCCCCGACCTCGGCGCTCCAGCCTTCGGCTGTCCGCCGCCGCCGCCGCGACGACCACCACCGCGCTGCTGCTGCGGCTGCTCGACCACCGGGGCGGGCTCGACGTACGCCGCCGCAGGTCCTGTCAGGGCGGTGATCTCGGCGCTTCCGGGGCGTACGGGCACGGTGGTGGGCCGGATCCCGGCCTGCTTGGCCAGCGTGCGGACCTCGCCGGCCTGGTCGGGCGTCGCGATGGTGACCACGGTCCCGCCGGCACCGGCGCGGGCGGTACGGCCAGAGCGGTGCAGGTAGGCCTTGTGCTCGGTCGGCGGGTCGACGTGCACGACCAGCGCGACGTCGTCGACGTGGATGCCGCGGGCCGCGATGTCGGTCGCGACCAGCACCCGGGTGCTGCCGTCGGTGAACGCCGACAGGTTGCGCTCGCGCGCTCCCTGGCTGAGGTTGCCGTGCAGCTCGACCGCCGGGACGCCGGACGCGGTCAGCTGCTTGGCCAGCTTCTTGGCGGTGTGCTTGGTGCGCATGAACAGCAGGCTGCGGTCCTGGCCCGAGGCCAGCTCGCGTACGACAGCCGCCTTGTCGGCCGTGCTCACCGAGAAGACGTGGTGGGTCATCGTCGACACCGGCGAGACCGCCGGGTCGACGGAGTGCGTGACCGGCGAGGACAGGTAGCGCTTGACCAGCACGTCGAC
>JBBPYI010000135.1:0-4967 GCA_038200075.1 Mycobacteriales bacterium | reverse complement strand
CTCCACCGGAGACAGGTGCTCGACGCCGATGATCTCAAGGGTGCTCGTACCGACACCCGAGATCTGCGCGCCCATGGCGCAGAGCATCTGGCACAGGTCGACGATCTCTGGCTCACGCGCGGCGTTGTCGACGATTGTCGTTCCCTGGGCGAGAGCGGCTGCCATCAAGAGGTTCTCGGTCGCGCCGACGCTCGGGAAGTCCAGCCACACGGAGGCGCCGCGCAGCCTCGGGGCGCTCGCCACGAGATAGCCGTGCGAGCTCTCGACGGTCGCGCCGAGCTTCACCAGACCGGCGACGTGCATGTCGAGGCCACGGGAGCCGATGGCGTCGCCGCCGGGCAGTGCGACCTTGGCCTGGCCGCAGCGGGCGACCAGCGGACCGAGCACGGCGATCGATGCGCGGATGCGTCGTACGAGGTCATAGTCGGCCTCGTGGCCGGGCGTGGCCGGAACGGTGATGCTCACGCGCCCCTCGGTGCGGATGACGTCGCACCCGAGCCGACGCAGCACCTCGCCCATGATCGTCACGTCGAGGATGTCCGGCACGTTGGTCAGGACAGTGGTGCCCTCGGCGAGCAGCGCGGCCGCCATCAGCTTGAGCACGCTGTTCTTGGCGCCGCTCACCGACACCTCGCCGGCGAGCCGCGCTCCACCCTGCACGAGGAAGCGGTCCATGCCGGGCAGTCTAGGAAGCAACCCTGCCCCGGGGTCCTGCGTCCTTCCTGACAACAGACCGACCGAGAGGGGACGACGTGGACGACGCAGCGCGCGAGCAGTTCCACGCCTACGTCGCCGCGCGCTCGCCGGCCCTGCTGCGGACGGCATTCCTGCTGACCGGCAGCCGCGCCGACGCCGAGGACCTGCTGCAGACGGCCCTGGCCAAGACCTATCTGTCCTGGGACCGCATCCGCGACCGGGAAGCGCTGGATGGCTACGTCCGCCGCATCCTGGTCAACGCGCAGACCTCGTGGTGGCGGCGGCGCAAGGTGGACGAGTACGCGACCGACGAGCTGCCCGAGCGTCCCGCTCGCGATTCTGCCCCTGATTTCGCGGACGACCTGGCCCTGCACGACGCGCTCTGGACGGCGCTCGCGACCCTGCCCCCGCGGCAGCGCGCCATGGTTGTCCTGCGCTACTACGAAGACCTCTCCGAGGCCGAGACCGCCCAGGTTCTGGGCGTTTCCGTCGGCACCGTCAAGTCCACGACCTTCCGCGCGCTGGCCAAGCTGCGCGACACCAGCGGCCTGCGGGACGACCCCCGCGCCACCCTGCCGACCGGAGCCCACGCATGAGCCCCCTCGACGACGAGCTGCGAGCCGCCCTGCGCGGCCGGGCAGCCGACGTGGCCCCCTCCCCCGATCCGCTGCGCGGCATCGAGCAGCGCGCCCGACGGATCCGTCGCAACCGCCTCGCCGCCTCCGTCGCCGGGTCGGCCCGCGCCGTCGCCGCCAGCGCCGCCGTGGTGCCCGCGCTGCAGGGATCGGGCGCCTCCGCACCGCCCCCGCCGGGCATCGCCAGCGCCGCGCCGACGGAGGTCGTGACGACCTCGTCGTACGCCCTGGACCCGGACAAGCCCTGGGCCGTGCGCGGCATGCCGGTCGACGAAGGCACCCGCGCCGCCATTCAGGGCGAGTACGCCACCCGTACCGGTGCCGCGGAGGTCCTGGTGACACCGTTGTTCGCGCAGGTCTACGAGCCGTCAGCACAGCTCGAGGTCGTCTTCCTGGCCCGGGTCGACGCGGGCTACCGCTGGGGAGTTGCCGTCGTTGCCGGGGCCGAGCCGACGTTCCGCTGGGACGTCGAGCTCCCCAGCCCGGCCTACGCCCTGGCTGCGGCACTGCCCGGCGGCGAGGCTGGGCGGCTCCTCGTTGTCGCTGCGCCGGAGGTGTCCCGCACGGAGTACGCACCGGACGCCGCCGGCGAGTTCTCGCCGATGGCATCGCTAGCGCCCGGCGTCGCGGTTGGCGCTCTGGACGGGGATTCCCGCACTGACGCCTACCGGGTGATCGGCTTCGAGGGCCAGGAGCTCATCCGGACCGAGGCCCCCGACGGCGAGCCAGCGACCGACCCCACCAGCGAGCCGGCCAACCTGCTCACCGACTGGCCGACCCGAGGCACGGCCGTCGATCCCGATCTCGAGCAGCGAGTTCTTGAGCTGTTCAGCAAGGGGCTCGGCAAACCAGGCGTCCGGGCTCAGTACCGATCGCTGTTCAACAGCGACACCGACGCCGGAGTCCGCTACACGATCGGGCAGGCCTGGAACGAGGGCGGCGACGCCCACACGGTCGTCCTGTCGCTGGGTGGCACGCAGGGCGAGGACTTCCTGCTCGGGCCCAAGACCGATCCGGACGCCCAAGTCGTCGCCGCGCTGCTGTGCTGCCAGCCGGGTTCTACGGTCGACAGCCTCATCGTGATCCCCGTCCCCGGCACCCGGCAGGTGCTCTACGCCCCCACCCCCGACGGCGCCCCGCAGCCGGTGGGCGCCGGTCAGGACTACCTCGACGGCGTCGTCGACATCGACCGCGAGCTGGACGCCCAAGGCGACCGGCTGCGGCTGCTCGACGGAGAGGGCGACGCGCTGTTCGACGGGAACGTGTTCAACCTGCTCTGCGGACTCAAAGGCTGCGGCTGACCCTTTGGACGGCCAGGCCACAGGCCCTCGCCTAGGGTTCGGGCCATGGCCGTCCACCTCACCCGCATCTACACCAAGACCGGCGACGACGGCACGACCGCCCTCGGCGACATGAGCCGCGTGCACAAGACCGACCCCCGAGTCGAGGCGTACGCCGACGTCAACGAGGCCAACGCCGCCCTCGGGGTCGCCCTGGCCCTCGGCAACCTGCAGGACGAGATGACGACGCTGCTGCGCGACGTTCAGAACGACCTGTTCGACGTGGGCGCCGATCTGTGCACGCCGGCTGCGCCGGACATGGCGTGGACGCCCATCCGCGTCACGCCGGACTACACCGCCCGCCTGGAACAGGCCTGCGACCGCTGGAACGCCGATCTGCCCAAGCTCGACAGCTTTATCCTGCCGGGCGGCACGCCGGGCTCGGCGCTGCTGCAGGTCGCGCTGACGGTCGTCCGCCGCGCCGAGCGCCGCACCTGGGCCCTGCTGCAGGCGCAGCCGGACACGACCGGCAAAGAGCCTGCCCTGTATCTCAACCGACTGTCGGATCTGCTGTTCATCCTGTCGCGCGCGGCCAACGGCGGCGACGACGTGCTGTGGGTCCGCAGCGCGGGTCGTACGGACTAGACCGGCAGCGTCGCGCCCGGGGGGCGCGCCTCGAGCCAGGCGAGAAAGCCGGTCACGGCCGACGGCTGCATCGCCAGCTCGACCGGACGTCCGCCCGCGGCGCACTCCATGACGACCGCGCCTTTCATGAGCGCCAGATGCTCAGCACCCGAGGGCTCCCGGCGATTCAGCACCGTGAGGTCACGTCGGGACAGCACCCGTCGAGGACGCCACGACAGGCTGAACACCCGATACCAGCGCAGCTCGTCGCCGGCGAAGTAGCCGACGCCGTTGACCCAGCCGCGACCGTGCCCCGGGCGCTTGAGTCGCAGCGACAGCTCGACTGTCCCGCCCGCCGCCTGAAGCCAGCGGCGGCGTCCGGCGACCGCCACCAGGAGCAGCACCGGCACGACGACGAGGAGCGTAAGTGCGAGCTCCAGGACCAGCACGCCGGGTCGGAGGCGGGTTGCAGGGAGCGCGGTCGCAGAAGGCGGGTGCTAGACCGGCTGGCCGGCAGCGCGCAGCCGGCTCTCCGCACGTCGCTGAGCGGCGGCGTCCTGCTCGCCGCGGGCCCGCTCGAGTGCCGCCTTCGCGCGACCGGTGTCGATGTCGCCACTGAGCTCGGCGACCTCGGCGAGAACGGTCACGCCCTGGTCGGTCACTGACAGAAAGCCGCCGTGCACGGCAGCGATCACCTCGCCGCCACCGACCTGCTCGATGCGGACGGTGCCGCCGTCGGCCAGCTGGCCGAGCAGCGGCGCGTGACCGGGCAGAACGCCGATGTCACCTTCGGTGGTGCGGGCGATCACCTGGGTGGCCTCGCCGCTCCAGACCTCGCGCTCGACCGACACCAGCTCGACGTGCAGCTCCGCCACTACACCGCCTCACGGGGTCCGGCGGGAGACCCGCCGAGAACCGACTGTACCGGCGCGGACCGGCCCGGCACTGACCGGGTGCGCCCGGTCTCATAGCCGCCTTCCCGCGCTGAGTTGCGGTTCTGCGGGCCCGTAGGGCCGCGCAGAACCGCTACTAGCCGCGGGAAGCGGGAAAGTTCGGGAGGGACCCGGCCGTCGGACGTGTGGGAAGGACTAGCCCTCGAGGGCCTTGGCCTTGGCCTCGACGTCCTCGATGCCGCCGCACAGGAAGAACGCCTGCTCGGGCAAGTGGTCGTAGTCGCCCTCGGTGAGCTTCTTGAACGAGGCGATGGTCTCCTCGAGCGGCACGAACTTGCCGGGCTGCCCGGTGAAGGCCTCGGCGACGAAGAACGGCTGAGACAGGAAGCGCTGGATGCGACGGGCCCGGTTGACCAGGACCTTGTCCTCCTCGGCGAGCTCGTCGATACCGAGGATGGCGATGATGTCCTGCAGGTCCTTGTAGCGCTGCAGGATGCGCTGCACCTCGCGGGCCACCGCGTAGTGCTCCTCGCCGACGAAGCGCGGGTCCAGGATGCGGCTGGTCGAGTCCAGCGGGTCGACGGCCGGGTAGATGCCGAGCTCGGAGATGGCGCGGGACAGCACGGTCGTGGCGTCGAGGTGGGTGAAGGTGGTGTGCGGCGCCGGGTCGGTGATGTCGTCGGCGGGGACGTAGATCGCCTGCAGCGAGGTGATCGAGTGGCCGCGCGTCGAGGTGATGCGCTCCTGCAGCACGCCCATCTCGTCGGCCAGCGTCGGCTGGTAGCCGACCGCGCTCGGCATGCGGCCGAGCAGCGTGGAGACCTCGGAACCGGCCTGGG
>JBBPYI010000134.1:0-3252 GCA_038200075.1 Mycobacteriales bacterium | reverse complement strand
GGTCACACCCCGGCCTGCCGGGCCTCACCCCGCTGCAGACGCCGAACCGCAGCTTCTACCGGATCGACACGGCCCTGATCGTTCCGCAGGTCGACCCCGACGGCTGGTCGCTGACCGTCGGCGGCATGGTCGACCGGCCGCTCCGGTTCACGCTCCCCGAGCTGCTCGACCTGCCGCAGGTCGAGGCCGACATCACCATCGCCTGCGTCAGCAACGAGGTCGGGGGCAACCTCGTCGGCCTCGCCCGGTGGCAGGGCGTCCGGCTGCGCGACGTCCTCGACATGGCCGGCGTGCAGCCCGGAGCCGAGCAGATCGTCGGCGTCTCGGTGGACGACTTCACCGCGGGCTTCCCGCTGCGCTACGGCACCGACGACCGGTTCGCGCTCATCGCGCTCGGCATGAACGGCGAGCTGCTGCCGGTCGAGCACGGCTTCCCTGCCCGCCTGATCGTGCCGGGGCTGTACGGCTACGTCTCGGCGACCAAGTGGCTGCGCAGCATCGAGCTGACCACCTGGGCCGGCTTCGACGGCTACTGGATCCCGCGCGGCTGGTCGAAGGAGGGACCAATCAAGACCTCCTCGCGCATCGACGTGCCGGCCGACACCAGCGTCCTGCCCTCCGGGCCGGTCACGGTGGCCGGCATGGCCTGGGCCCCGGGCCGGCTGCGCGGCATCACCGCCGTCGACGTGCGCGTCGACCGGGCTGGACCCTGGCTGCCGGCCGAGCTCGGACCGGCGGTCAGTGAGGATGCCTGGCGGCAGTGGCATCTCACCTGGCAGGCGACCCCGGGCGAGCACCTGCTCGAGGTCCGGGCCACCGACCGAAGCGGTGACGTGCAGACCGAGCGCCGGGCGGACCCCCGGCCCAACGGAGCCTCCGGTCTGCACGCCGTGCGGGTCCGGGTCGAATAGGTCCAGGACCGCGCTGCGGCGCCACGTCCTCGACTCAGGTGCCGGCGTCGTCCAGCGGCGGCCAGTCGACGGCGGCGGTGATCTCGTCGGTGGTCATGGCGAGGACGGTGCAGCGGTCGCGCTCGACCTGACCCTCCTGCAGGGCGAAGCAGCGCACCGACCGGTCCTGCCAGTCGACGACGATCATCTCGCGCACGCCGTGGGCGGTGTAGAAGTCGAGCTTGTCGAAGGTCATGTCGTCGGGAGAGAGCACCTCGACGACGAGCACGGCGGTGTCGTGCCACACGCCGGCCGGCCCTGGGATGAGCCCGGCGTCGGGGATCCGGTAGTCGTTGGGACCGCCGAGGTTGAACGTTTGCGCCGCGCGGACGCCGAGCCGGTGTGCCACCGGCTTCAAGAGCGCGTAGACGTCGCCCTGCACCGCTCCGTGGTTGGAGTGCGGGTCGGGTGCCACGACGTACCGCCCCTCCCACACCTCGTCGAACCGGTCCGCGCCGGCGCGGCGGCGGCGCGCGCCGAGCGGCGCGGGGTGGGGGGGGCGGGGCCCGCCGCCGATCGGGGGCCGCGGACGATCGTCGTCATCGCTGCTCCTGCCACGAAGTGGACGGTAGGCGCGCCGGGCGGCGCGCTCCCAGCGTCGTCCACAGCGGCGGCGCCGTCCACAGTCCGACCGGGCGCACGGCGGCCGACCTCGATCGGCTGAGTGGCGCCCAGGCTCGTGCAGGTCAGAGCGGGAGCCGGGGCGCCCGGCACCGATCGCTCGATGGACGCGTAGCGGACCAGCTGGGGACCGGCGAGAAACAAGCCGGCCCCTGAGTCCGCGTTTCCGCAGGTCAGGGGCCGGTTGGCTTGGTCGTCGGCCTAGATGTCGTAGTAGAGCGGCGAAAACGCTCTGACCTGCGGTTTTGCGTCTGATTTCGGGGCTAAGTCCGCACCAGGTCCGCATGATCTTGGGACCGGAGCCGGTTGTGGCGTGGCCCGGACGGCCCGGTGCCCCCCGGTGATCAGCGGTGCAACGACCGGGCTCGGCGCACGAAGTCGTCCAGGACCTCACCGTCGACAGCGGGCGGTTGGTCATCCTCGTCGCAGCACGGGGGCTTGGTGCGCGGCGTCTCGGGCAGGTCGACGCCGGCCAGCTGGTAGAGCGTCGTGTAGACGTCAGTGCGTCGGCTGCCCTCGTCGTGAGGGCCGACGAGCAGAACCCAGGCGGTGGGGCCCTCGAAGGCCACGACGACTCGGTCCTGGGCGCGCAGGTGCTGCACGCACAGTCGGGGGAGCGGCTCGTTGCCGGTCAGCCGGTAGGCAAGGGCCCGGCAGCCTTCGTTGACCAGCATCGTGACGAAGGCGTCGAAGGCCTTGCGGCGGGGGCCGCGGAGCCCGGCGATCTGGCGCTGTGCAAGGGGAGTTGCCTTGACCTCGTACGGCACCTCAGGCCTGCGGCGCTGCGGCGATCACGTGCCCCTCGCCTCGCTGCATCTGTCCCATCGATTCCGCCAGGTCGGCGCGGTCGAACCAGGAGGCGTCGACCAGCCGCCGGTGCACCTCGTCCAGAAGTCCGACGTTCGCACCGGCCGCGCGCAGATCCTTGACGAGGTGGAGCACGTCGTGGATGCGCTCGACGTCGAGCAGGAGGCGGGGCGAGGTGGTGTCCGCAGCCAGCAGGACGCCCTCGCGGGCCCAGGCGCGCACGGTCTTCTCCGACAGCCCGAGCAACTGCGCAGCCACCCGCGGACGGAGGGGGGCCGCGGTCGCGAGGTCCTTCTCAACGAGGCGCAGCAGCCGTGAACGGCGGGCATCCTGTGCGGGAAGCGACCGAGCCACGGACTCGAGCGTCTCCACACGCTCCATCAGTTCGACAGCTTGCGTGGTCTCGGCGGCGACAGCAGTCATGAGCTCTCCTTTGGGCTGCTTCCGAGAATAGGCCATGATCTCGGTAGCGTCGCCCGTGGATGCGGGACGCTGCCGAGCAGATACTCGGACGCATCTCCATCGTCAGTCAGGTCCGGGGTGCACTCTGCAGCGGGGCCGGCGACTCCTGTGGTTGCGGGCACAGGGCGAGGTCCATCGCCTGACGGGCGCGCTCGTCGCTGGTGGGCATGAGGTGGGCGTAGACGCGCAGTGTGAAGCCCGGGTCGGCGTGCCCGAGGTACTCGCTGACGGCCCGGATGCTGACCCCCGCCTCGAGCAAGGCCGATGCGTAGTAGTGCCGCAGCGCGTGCATGCCGTTGATCCGCGACGGGTCGACGCCGGCCGCGCGCAGGGCCTTCTTCCAGACGTGGGTGTTGATGTAGTTCCGGTTCAGCGGCTTGCGCTCGCGGGTGGTGAAACACCAAGCCGTCCG
>JBBPYI010000133.1:0-6083 GCA_038200075.1 Mycobacteriales bacterium | reverse complement strand
GGCGTTCTTCAGCGTCCCGGCGAGCGCAGCGGTCGTGCCGGGAGCGAGCGGCAACCCGAGTGTCTCGTCGTCGATGCGGCCGGGGGCGCCGGTCGCGGTGGCGGCGGTCACGGCGGCGTCATGCGCCAGCTCGGCGTCGCGGCGGTCGCGGCGCCGGCGTTCCTTGACCTGCTTGAACAGCCGCCCGGTCGCCTCGCGGACCGCGACGGCGTCGGGGTGGTCGACGGGCAGGGTGTCGAGCTCGCGGAAGACGGCAAGAGCGGTGGCCAGGCGTTCGCTGTCGATCCCGGTCATGACCTCCAGCCTAACGGCGGCGGGTCAGCACCCATCCGGCGACGAGGACGTGCCACACGTCGACGACGCCGAGACCCAGACGCTGGAACAGCCCGCTGGATTCAGCGACCACGGTCGCCACGAGCGAGGCCGCCGACACCGCACCGACCGCAGCGGACGCGACGGCAGCGGCGGTGCGACCGGACCGGCGCAGCGGACCCACGGCCAGCAGGGGGGTCAGGGCCATCGCGACATATCCAGTGCCGGCTGCCACCGCGTGCAGCAGATCCTGGGTGCCGCCCGCCTCTCGGGACAACGGCAGCGCCGCGACCGCCACCGTCGCCAGGCCCGCGACCTTGACCGCCGGGCGCAAGGCGGGGGCGTCGAGCTCGTCGGCGACCGTGCGCGCCCAGAGCGGCACCAGCGCACCGAAGGCCAGGAAGCACAGCGTCATCGACACCCTGGTCGGGGCGCCCTCCCGGGCGAGCTGGCTGATGGCCTGCTGGACGGGGTCGTAGCCCTCGGTGCGCAGGCCGTTGACCAGCCAGCCGCCCACGAACGCCACCGGTCCGGCGATGCCTGCCACTGCCCTGGTCCTGCGCGAGATCGCCACGCGACGAGGGTGCCACAGCGGATACGGCAGACCGGACGCAACCGAACCCGTGCCGGATGCGTCGCACCCGGCATGACGATCCGCCACCTCTGCGTCCTGCTCGCCGTGACCGCTCTGCTGACCGCGTGCGGCGATCAGCAGGAGCGGCTGGCCGACGACAGCACGCCGGCGTCCGGTCCGAACGCCGCGCAACTCGACGAGGCGTGTCCGGCCGAGGTCGACGCGGTCCTCACCGGCCAGGCCACAGGGACCACGGTCGCAGCCGACGCGGTGCGCGCACGGCTGTGCCGACACCCGCTCGACGGCGCGGCCGACACCGAGCCCCTGCAGCTCACCGGGCAGCAGGCCGCGGAGCTGTCCGCGAGATACGCCGGGCTCGAGGCGGCGTCCACCGATCTGGTGTGCACGGCCGACGCCGGCCCGACGGTGACGCTGCTGTTCGCCTATGCAGACTCCTCGGCGGTGGCGGTCGCGACCGAGCTGTTCGGCTGCGGCACGTCGCGCGCGGTCTCCGGCCAGGAGCCGGGGCTGGTCGGGGACGCCCAGCTCACGCAGGACCTGCGCGGGCTCGCCTTCCCGTGACGGTCGCGGGCCGAGGAGCTACAGCTGCAGCGACGTCACGGTCGTGAACTCCTCCACGCCGAGGCTGCCGAGCTCGCGGCCGTAGCCGCTCTGGCCGAAGCCGCCGAACGGCGCGGTCGGGTTGAACACCCCGCCGTTGACCGCGACCTGGCCGGTGCGCATCCGCCGAGCGAAGGCAACCGCGCGGTCCCGGTCACCGGCCCAGACCGCACCCGACAGGCCGTACGCCGTGCCGTTCGCGATGGCCAGCGCGGCCTCGTCGCCGCCGTCGTAGGGCACCACGGTGAGCACCGGTCCGAAGACCTCCTCCTGCTCGATTGTCGTGCCGGCCTCGGCGACCAGGACCGTCGGTCGCACGAAGAAGCCGGTGGGCTGGTCCTCGGGCTGCTCCGGGCCGCCGGCGACGAGCGTGGCGCCGGCATCGACGGCTGCGGTGATGTAGTCGCGCACCCGCTCCTGCTGGACCTTGCTGACCAGCGGGCCCTGCTGGGTGGCGGGCGAGAGCGGGTCGCCGACAGGCGCGAACTGCGTGAAGACCTCGAGCAGGCCCTCGACCTCGGCCAGGCGGTCACGGGGGACGAGCAGGCGGGTCAGCGCACTGCAGGTCTGACCTGAGTTGATGAGACAGCCGGTGAGCGAGCCGGCGACGGCGTTGCCCAGCTCGTCAGCGGTCAGGTCGTCGAGCAGCACGGACGCGCTCTTGCCGCCCAGCTCGAGCGAGGTGCGCTTGGGGGCGGCCGAGGCGAGCTCGGCGACCCGGCGGCCGGCCCGGGTCGAGCCGGTGAACGACACCATGTCCACCAGCGGGTGCGACACGATCGCCTCGCCGACGACCGGTCCGGTCCCGGGTACGAGGTTGAACACGCCGGCCGGCAGGCCTGCGTCGTGGATGACCTCGGCCAGCAGGTAGGCGACACCGGGCACCAGCTCGGACGGCTTGACCACGATGGTGCAGCCGGCGGCCAGGGCCGGGGCGACCTTGGCCGCGATCTGGTGCAGGGGGTAGTTCCACGGCGTGATCGCGCCGACGACACCCACCGGCTGACGCACCAGCGTGGAGTTGCCGGACTGCCGCTCCCACTCGACCTCGCCGGAGACGTCCTCCATCGACGCGAAGCTGATGACGGGCAGGCCGGCCTGCACCATCACCGCCACCTGCCAGGGGGCGCCCATCTCCGTCGAGGCCATCAGCGCGATCTCCTGCGCCCGGGCCTTGAGGCCCTCGGCGATCGCGGTGCAGAACTTCACCCGGTCCTCGAGGGAGGTCGCGGCCCAGGTGGGAAGTGCTGCGGAGGCGGCGCGTACGGCCTTGTCGACGTCATCGACGGTGCCCTCGGGCACGTGGCCGATGACCTGCTCGGTGTAGGGGTTGGTGACCGGCAGCGTGCCGGAGCCGGTCGAGGGGATGAAAGCGCCGTCGACGTAGATGGTGTCGCGAGTGTGCACGGGGGAGCTCCGGTCGTCAGGCCGCGGGAGCGGCGTCAAGGGCCGCCTCGGCGGCGGGCTGCTGGGCGGCGGGCGCCTCGTCGGTCTGGCCGCTGATCTGCTCAGCGGTGCGGTGCGCGAGCGCCATGCAGGTGAGCATCGGGTTGGCGCCTGAGGGGGTCGGGAAGGCGCTGGTGTCGCCGATCCAGACGCCGGCGACGTCGTGCAGCTCGCCGTTCGGCTTGGCCACCGAGGTAGCCGGGTCGGTGCCCATCCGGGCCGAGCCCATCTGGTGGGCGCTGCCCATGAACAGGCCACCGGCCCCGATGTGCACCTGGTCGAGCTCGTCGACCCACGCCTGGACGTCCTCCCCGCGCTTCCACACCCGCGGGGTCGTGCCGAACCACATCTCCTCGGCGCCGGCGGCCTCGTGCAGCTGGGCCATGACTCGCAGCCCCTTGCGGTAGCTGGCGATGTCGCGCTCGTCGGTCAGCGCGTAGGTGTGCACGGCCTCGCCCTGGTCGTCGATGGTGACCTGTCCGCCGGTGTGGTCGCGGATGATGAACAAGAAGTCCGACATCCGTCCGAGCTTGCTCATCGCCTCCTTCGCCTGCTTGCCGTCGCGCCGGGCGAGCTGGAAGGCGAAGACACCGGTGTAGTACTGCGAGCCCTCGACGAGCACGCCGTAGCCGTCGCCCAGGTCGCGGAACTCGTCCATGACGGCCGCCTGCGGCGGGCCCCACCAGGCGTCCTGCGCCTCGGGGTAGACGCCGAAGATGCCGGCGCTGGGGTGCAGGTAGAGGTTCTTGCCGACGGCCGGACCGCCGATGCCGGACCGCAGCAGCAGCGCCGGCGTCTCCAGGGCGCCGCAGGCCACCACGACGTGCGGGGCCTTGACCTGCACCCGCCGCTTCTCGCCGCTGGCCGGGTCGGTGTAGGTCGCGGCGATGCCGCAGGCGGTGCCGTTCTCGACGCAGACCTGGTCCGCGCGGGTGTTCGCCAGGATTCTCGCGCCGTGGTCGAAAGCGTCGCGCAGATAGGTGTTCAGCGTGCCGTTCTTGCTGCCGCTGGGGTCTCCGAACTGGGTGTACCCGGCCGCGACCGGGTCGTAGGTGTCCTTGTCCACGTTGCGGACGGCGGTGTGCATCGACCAGCCGAGCTTCTCGGCGCCCTCGGCCATCCGCTGGTGCGGGCCGTTGAAGTCCGAGCACTCGTCGGTGGCGCCCATCCGGGCCAGGACGGCCTCGAGGTGACGGTCGAACTCGGGGGTGTCGACGTCGGCCAGGCCGTGCTCGCTCGCCCACTCGCGACGGACCTCGGCGCTGGGCTTGAGGCAGTTGTGCCAGTTGATGGTGGTGCCGCCGCCAAGGGTTGCCCCGGCCAGCAGGCCGATGTTGCCGTCGGCGCTGACCGACAGGCCGTTGCGGTACATCATCGTGGTGCTGGCCTCGATCTCCAGCTGGCGGTAGTCGCGCTCGCTCGTCGCGCCGCCGATCTCCAGGACGACGACCCGCTTGCCCTGGGTCGCGAGCACGCCGGCGATCGTGCCGCCGCCCGCGCCGGAGCCCACGACCACGACGTCGGCCTCGATCACCTCGCCGTCGGTGGGGACGTGCGGGGTGATGTACGGCGCGTCCTGCGGGGGCGCGATGACCGGCCCGGGGTAGCCGTACTGCGCCCAGAACGGGTTGCGGCCCTGCTCGTCGACCAACGAGTGAGCCAGCATGCAGGCTCCCCCGCGCAGGGTCGACAGCGCGACGGCGGCCTCGGGTGCCAGCGCCATGGCGGTGCCGAGCATTCCCTCGCGCGCGCCGCGGGCCTGATGCTGGAATCCCAGCTGCGCCAAGCCGTCCAGGAGCTGGGCCACGCCGGCCTGGTCAGCCTCGGGCAGCGTTGCGAGGAACTGCGCGAGCGCCTCGTCCGCACCCACAGCCGACCCGGGTGTGGCCCAGAAGCCGTGCGGATCGTCGGGCACCTCGAGCGCGGGGACGGCGGTGTCGACGAGGGCGCGCAGAACGGCGCGCTGGTTGGGGGTGAGCTCGGCCAAGACGATGCCTCCGGCAGTGGGGTGGGTGGCACGACGATGGCACCCCGACGCGACTTCGGCAAGGCCCCTTTCCGGTTTGCGTGGGTCCGGGTCAGCCCGCGACGGCCCGCGAGTGGAAGACCGCCAGGAAGATCTCCTCGGCGACCGGCAGCAGCTCATCGGCCGGCGGGCGGGGCTCGCTGAGCAGCCAGCCGATCAGCAGCTCGTTGATCGCCCCGATCAGGGCGGTGGCGACCCGCTCGAACGGCGCGTCCACCAGCTGACCGTCGGCGACCAGCAGCCGGTACTGCTCGTCGGTGCGCCGGCCGAAGGAGGCGATGACGGCGTGCCGGTGGGCCTCGAGCCACGTGCTGACGCCCACCACCTCGAGCTGCAGCACCCGGGCCCGTCGAGGATCGCCCGCCTGGAAGCCGACCGCCGCGCGCAGCCCGGCCGAGACGCGCCCCTGGACCGAGAGCGGGGCGGCGTCCTGCGCCGACGCCATGCGGGTGCCCATCTCGGCGACCAGCTCGTCGTAGAGATCGGCCATCAGCTGCTCGCGGCCCTTGTAGAGCTCGTAGAAGTGCCTCGGCGACACGCTGGCGGCAGCGCACAGCGCCGTCAACGAGGTCCCGGCGTAGCCGGTCGTGCCGAACAGCTCCAGACCGGCGTCGAGCAGCCGCCGGCGCCGGGCCTCGCGACGCTCCTGGGGCGACAGGCCGCGCCACGGCCGACCGGTCAGCTCGCCGGTCGAGGGACTGCTCACGACCGCTGCGGGACACCCCGGGCTGCGTCGCGGGCGATCGCCGCCCGCCGGCGCTGGCAGTAGCGCACCCCGAACAGCCCGAGTGCGATGCCGGCGACGCACATCACCAGCCACCAGCCCTGCACGTCTCCGACGCCCGCCAGCCGCAGGACAGCGAGCACCACCAGGGCGATGGCCCAGCCGGCCGTACCGACCAGGACCAGCCGCACGTCATCGGTCTCGAGTGGCGCCGGGTCGGGGCGCTGCGCTCGGCGGGAGGACATGACGTGCACGCGACGCCGAGGTGTCGGCCCGATCACGTACGGCGGGTCCCTGGCGCCGGCCCGCTGCCGTCTGGGAGTCTCCCGGCATGACGACCACCGACACGCGCCCCAGCGGCCGGCTCGACCGCTACTTCT
>JBBPYI010000132.1:0-6268 GCA_038200075.1 Mycobacteriales bacterium | reverse complement strand
GTGGCGGGTGTCGGCGGTGCCGACCCCGGCCACGACCTGGGCGCGGTCCCCCACCGCGTCGACGACGGCGCGCAGCAGGTCGGCCTTCTCCGCATCGGTGGTCGTTGGGGACGCCCCCGTCGTGCCCGACACGACCAGCCCGTCGTTGCCGAGATCCACGAGCTGGGCGGCCAACGACGCGGCCCGGTCCAGGTCGAGCTCGCCGTCGGCGGTGAACGGCGTGACCATCGCGGTCAGCACCCGGCCGAACGGCGCGGAGCTCACGGAGGGCGGGACCATGACTGGCAGGCTACCCGCGGGTACCCATCCGGACCGTCTCGCGCAGCAGCAGCTCGACCTGCTCGGCCGGCAGCGGTCGGTGCAGCAGGAAGCCCTGCGCCACCGTGACGCCCTGGGCCACCAGCCAGGCCCGCTGCTCGTCGTCCTCGACCCCCTCGGCAACGCACCCCAACCCGAGATCGCTGGTGAGTGACAGCAGCGCCCGCACGATCGCCTCGTCCTGCCTCGAGCGCCCCAGCCCGGCGACGAAGGCCCGGTCGATCTTGACGGTCGCGACCGGGACGTGGCGCAGGTGCAGCAGGGACGAGGACCCGGTGCCGAAGTCGTCGAGCGCGAGGCGTACGCCCTGGGCGACGTAGGCCTCCAGCGCGGAGACGACGGCGCCCTCCCGGTCGAGCAGCACGCTCTCGAGCACCTCGAGCGTCAGGGCGGACGCCGGCAGGACGGCGTCCCGAAGCACCTCGACGTAGACCTCGAGCTGGGCCGGATCCAGGAGCTCCTGGGTGCTGAGGTTGACCGACAACGAGAGGGCGGCGTGGCCGGGCAGGGTCCGCCAGGCCGCGACCTGATGCGCCGCGGCGTGCAGCACCTGGCGGCCGAGCTCCACGACCATGCCGGTGTCCTCGGCGATGCTCAGGAACGCCGCCGGCGGCAGCAGACCCCGGGTGGGATGGGCCCACCGCACCAGCGCCTCGACACCGACGACCCGGCCCCCGGACAGCTCCACCTGGGGCTGGTAGTGCACGACCAGCTGCCCGGTCTCCAGGGCCAGGCGCAGCTCCTGCTCGACGGTCAGCCGGTCGACAGCGCTCTCCCCCGATCCCGCGCTCCACACGACTGCCCGGGCCCGACCGCGGGCCTTCGCCTCGTACATCGACACGTCGGCGTCGCGCAGCAGCGCCTCGGCGTCGCGCTCGGGCTCGGCTCCCGGCTCGGCGGCATCCGCGACGACGATTCCGACACTGGCGCTCATGACCAGCTCGTGACCTGCGACCGAGGTCGGCGCTGACAGCGCCCGCTGCACCCGCGCGGCGAGCAGAACAGCTCCGGCCTCGTCGAGGCCGCCTGCCACCACGACGAACTCATCACCACCCAGCCGCGCGACCAGGTCACCGTCGCGACAGGTGCCGGCAAGACGCGCAGCGCTCGCGCGCAGCAGCTCATCGCCGGCGCTGTGCCCGAGCGAGTCGTTGACGACCTTGAACCGGTCCAGGTCGAGGAACAGCAGCGCGAACGCAGAACCCCGCCCGAGCAGGTCCTCCAGGTGCTGGTGCAGCGCCGCGCGGTTCGCCAGCCCGGTCAGCGGGTCGCCGAGGGCCAGGCGCGCAAGCCGGTGCTCGGTCTCGACCCTGGCCGTGACGTCGCGGGTGGCGCTCTGCAGCTCCAGGACCCGACCATCGGCGCGTACGGGCCGCATGATGGTCTCGACCCAGATCCACCGACCGTCCAGGTGCGACATGCGATAGCGCACCGTTGCGATCTCCCCGGACCGCAGCAACGCGAAGAACGCGGCCAGCAAGGCGGGCCGGTCCTGCTCGTGCACGAAGTCGGGTGCCTGCCGGCCCTCGAGCTCGGACGGCTGGCGGCCGAGCATGTCGCGCAGGGCCGGCGAGACGTAGAGGCAGGTGCCGTCGGCGTCATGGCGGCTGATGACGTCCGTGCTGTTCTCAGCGAGCAGCCGGAAGTGTGACTCCGACTCCTGCAGCGCCGCGTCGGCAGCCCGGCGCCGGGTCACGTCGATGAACGTCGCGAGAGCGGCGTACGGCACGGGCTCGCCGGGGTGGAACAGCGGTTGGGCGCTGGCCAGCACCAGCGACTCCCGGTCAGCCGTGTGCACCCGCAGCAGCTGGTCGGCGACGGGAGCCCGGTCCCGCAGCGCCCTGCGCATAGCCCACTGCGCTTCCGGGAGCGGGTCGCCGTCGGCCGTCAACAGCATGATCCCGGCCTGCTCGAACTCCTCTGCGCTGACTCGGAGCATGCGCCGCCCGACGGCTTTGTCGAAGGCCGGGTTGCTCAGCAGCACCTCGAGGTCGGCGCTGGCAACGACCAGCCCGACAGGCAGCGCCTCGACGGCGGCCCGCAGGTAGACGAGCTCGTCCTCGACGCCGATGGTCACCTCGACATGGTGGCACCTGCTGGTGCCGTCAGGCGGCACCTTCGTCGCGAACCCCGAGCTTGTCTGCCACCAAGGCGATCCCGACGTCGGGGTGACCCAGCAGCAGCTCGGCGTCAACCAGGCGTTTCATGCGCGCCAACGAGCGGCGGACGAAGACGATCTGCATGAGGCGACCGAACGTGCGCCAGCCGAGGCGGACGACGGGGTTCGGGATCTGCTCGGACCGGACATAGCGGCACACCCGGAACTGCACCTCCCCGGTGTCGAGCTCCTTGACCACCCGATAGCACATCTCCCCTGCCTCGAGATGTCCCGACAGCGTGCGGTAGCACCAGCCCCAGACCCTGAGCTGATGTCCGTCCTCATCGACCGTCTCGTCGATGACCTCCGACACCCGCACGCCGAGCAGGAAGCGCAGCAGCCCGAAACGCCCCTCCAGCAGCATGGTCCGGTCCTGCAACGGGCTGTCGGGGCGCCAGACAGCCTTGACGATGGCGGGGTCGGCGAACTCGTAGCCCTCGACGAGACGGCGGGCGATCTCATAGCTGCCACCCTCGACCGGCTCCCCAGACGCCTCGGGCGGCAGGCGCAGGCAGTAGTCGTCGAAGGTCCACCCGGCCGCGGTGCTCGGCGGTGCGGTCAGCTCGTAGTTCACCGGCGTCTCACGCAGCCGCGCGAGCTCGCCCTGCACGTCGACCCGGCCGAGCAGGCGGACGTCAACCACCGTCGCTCCAGCGGTGGGTGGTGACGCGAACGGGGCCTTGCTGCGCGCCGCCGACCAGGCCGGCGACCTGCTTGCAGACGTGGGACCACATGTGCAGCTGCATCTCCCGGGTGACCGGGACTCGGGTGTAGAGCCAGTCGTAGAGGCGGTCGCCGCTGCGGGCCCAGGACTCGATCGTGAACGACAGTCGCCCACCATCACCCCAGGCGGCACGGAACTCGATCTCGCCGGCCTCCATGTGCCCGCGAAGGGTGTGGAAGCGAAACGACGTCGGCGTGCGCTCGATCACCCGTACCGGGGCGTCCCACGGACCAGGCATGTGCACGGCGAACTCCGCCCCGGGGGCGCGGCCCGCGCCCGGCACGGCCTGGAAGTCCGAGACCTCGGTCGGGGAGGCCCGGTTGGGGTCGGTGAGCAGCCGGGAGATCAGCTCTTCCGGGCCGGTCCGCGCGTCGTCGATCACTACCTCGTAGAGGCGACGGTAGAGCGGGCCGGCCCCGTGGCCGCGCCGCAGCAGGGTCGAGGAGTCGCCGGCCAGTTGCCGGTCGCCGTCGGGGGCGTCGACCGGCTGCCCCTGATGGTCGTGGTGGGTGTGCTCGATGGCGCTGCGATGCGCCAGATAGCGGCGGGCGGCGGTGACCATCCCCGGCACCCGCCCCACGAGCCCGCGGCCGGCCCTGAGCAGATCGGCCGTCCCGGGCGAGCGCTGACGGCCGTCGGGCAGGGTCTTGTCGGTGCGGGCAGGGCTGGTCACCCGGCCGGTCTACCCGCTGATCACGCGCACACGCGTCAGGGCGAGACGCGGCCAGCCGCCACGAACGCCGCGTGGGAGATCGGCATGAGCCGGGCCAGCTCGGCCTCCATCTGCTCGGCGACCATCTCGATCTCACGCTGGGGGTAGGACGGGAACGTCGAGCCCTCCGCCTGGGTGCGCAGCGACAGGAACGCCATGAGCGACCGGGCGTTGCACGTGGCGTACATCGAGGAGTAGGTGCCGACCGGCAGGACGGCGCGGGCCACCTCTCGGGCAACTCCCGCCGCGAGCATCTCGCGATAGCTGTCGTGGGCCGCGGCGTATGCCCTGCGGCTCGAGGCGACCGCGAGCTCGGTCAGCTCGGGCCCCGCGTCGACGAACTCGTAGTGACCCGGCTTGCCCTGCTGCGAGAGCTTGCGATCGGGTCCGGGGACGTAGAAAACCGGAAGTAGCTCTCTGTAACGGCCTGATTCTTCGTTGTAGCTCCAGCCCACCCTGTGCCGGTGGAACTCCCGGAAGACGAAGATCGGGGCGGTGACCAGGAAGGTCAGGCTGTTGTGCTCGAACGGCGTGCCGTGCCGGTTGCGCATCAGATAGCGGATCAGGCCCTCGGAGCGACCCGGATCGGCGTCCAGGGCCTCCAGCGAGGCCTCGCCCTGCGTCGACACGCGCGCGGACCAGACCACGTCGGCGTCGCTGGCGCAGGCCTTGACGAGCTCGACACCCATGTCACTGCGGAAGACCGGCTCGTTCATGAGCCAGACCCTAGTGACCGCCCCCGACGGCGCGCGACAGCACCTCTCGCAGGACCGTGCGCGTCTCGATGGCCGTCACTCCCGGCAAGGCGCGCAACCGGTTGACGCTGTCGTAGAGCTGCTGCTGGGAGGCGAAGTGCACCCGCACCTGATAGTCGACGGGACCGGTGAGGTCCAGCACCTCCACCACCTCCGGCATCGCCAGCATCGCTGTCTCCACCGCGGATGCGTCGACATCGGTCGCGGTGCGCAGCAGGACCAGGGCTGTGCCGTGCTCACCGTCCAGCGTCGGGTCCAGCAGAGCGGTCCAGCCGCGGACCCAGCCCTCGAGCTCGAGCCGCCGTACCCGCTGGGCGACGGCGTTGGCCGACAAACCCACCTCGGCGCCGACCTCGCGCCAGCTGGCGCGGGCGTTGCGCACGAGCAGGCGGAGGATTCGCTCGTCGATGGGGTCCGGACGGCGCTTGCTCATCGGTGCGTGCTCACGGGGGCATCGTGGCAGAGGCGTTGTGGTGACATCGATCCCGTGACCGACACCCTGACCCCGACAGCGCCGGCCCGGCGCAGCTCCGACGCGACCCTCGCGATGCTCGGGCTGCTGGCCGTCACGGCCGCCTGGGGCTCGACCTTCTTCCTGCTCAAGGGCGTCGTGGACCGGGTGCCGGTCACCGACTTCCTCGCGGTGCGCTTCGCGGTCGCCACCGTTGCGGTCGCGCTGATCGCCCCCCGGGCCGTGGCGGGCCTCTCGGCAGCCGAGCGGCGGCACGGCATGGTGCTCGGACTGGTCTACGGGCTGGCCCAGATCCTGCAGACCGTCGGTCTGCAGAGCACCTCGGCGTCGGTCTCGGGCTTCGTGACCGGCATGTACGTCGTCTTCACGCCGCTGCTGGGCGCGGTGCTGCTGCGTGCGCGCATCGGCCGTACGGTCTGGGTGGCGGTGGTTCTTGCCACCGTGGGGCTCGGAGTGCTCTCCCTGCAGGGCTTCTCGGTCGGCGGCGGCGAGGCGCTGACGCTGGCATCGGCCCTGCTCTACGGCGCTCACATCGTCGGACTCGGAGTCTGGAGCAGCGGTCGCAACGCGCTCGGGCTCACGGTCGTGCAGCTCGCGACCATCACCGTCGTGTGCGGGGTCGCGGCTGTCCCCGGCGGCCTGACCCTGCCTCAGACCGGCGCCGACTGGACCGCACTGGTCTACATGGCGCTCATCGCGGGAGCGCTGGCGCTGGTCGTCCAGACCTGGGCGCAGGCCCACCTGGCGGCGACCCGCGCCGCGATCATCATGACGATGGAGCCGGTGTGGGCAGGACTGTTCGCGGTGCTCTTCGGTGGGGAGCTGCTGGGTCCGCGCGTGGTGCTGGGTGGCGCGCTGGTGCTCGCGGCGATGTACCTCGTCGAACTCGGACCCCGCCGGCCCGGTGAGCAGGACGTCGCCGCGGACGTCGGCGGGGTGCCGCACGTGGGACCGGTCTGAGCAGTCGCTGTCTGGTTCCGGCTGGCCGCGCCGCTCAGTGAACGTGGGCGAGCCAGGCGCGCCCTCCGGCTCCTAGGTCAGACGCGCGGTGAAGGCATCGGGCGTCAACGGTCGGCCGAATAACCAGCCCTGCGCCTGATCGCATCCGAACCGGTGCAGCGCGTCCCGT
>JBBPYI010000131.1:0-4188 GCA_038200075.1 Mycobacteriales bacterium | reverse complement strand
CGAGGCCGGGCCGGCCAGCAGCACCAGGGCGGCGAGAGCGAGCAGCAGGCGACGCACCGCTCAGCCCTGCTCGAGGACGCCGCGGACGGAATCGGCGACCAGCTGCACGGCGATGGCCGACAGCAGCAGCCCGGCGATCCGCGTGAGGAGCACGATGCCGCTCTCCCTGATCACCTTGGTGATGACCACGCTGAAGCGCAGCGACAGGTAGACCGCCACGTGGATCGCCAGGATGCCCGCGGCGATAGCGGTGTAGTCCGGCAGGCCGTCAGCCTGCTGGACGAACACGATCGTGGCGACGATGGCGCCCGGTCCGGCCAGCAGCGGCGTGCCGAGCGGCACCAGCGCGACGTTGACGTCGGGCACCTCCGAGGGGTCGTCCTGGCGGTCGGTGAGCAGCTCGAGCGCCACGATGAGCAGCAGCAGCCCGCCGGCGCCCTGCAGGGCCGGGATCCCGATGCCCAGGAAGCCCAGGATCTGCTGGCCGACCACGGCGAACAGGCTGATGACCAGCAGGCTGACCAGCACCGCCTGACCGGCCAGCCGCGCGCGGGTCTTGTTGGTGCGGCCACCGGTGAGGCCGAGGAACAGCGGGATGCTGCCGAGCGGGTCCATGATCACGAACAGCGTGACGAAGACAGCGCCGAACAGGGTGGGATCCAAGACCTCCGTCACAGGACTGGGACGCCCGTGGCGAGGGCGAGGAGGCGCTCGTAGGCGCTCTCGCTCGTCGTGTGCGCACCGAGCCGGACGGTCTTGGCCGTGCCGTGGAAGTCGCTGCTCCCGGTGGTGAGCAGCCCGAGCTCGGCGGCCAGCTCGCGCAGGTGGGCCTTGGCGGCGTCGTCGTGGTCGACGTGGTCGACCTCCAGCCCGGCCAGGCCCGCTGCGGTCATGTCGCGGATGACGTCGTCGCCGACCGTGCGCCCGCGCTTGCTCGCGCTCGGGTGGGCGAAGACGGCCACGCCCCCGGCGCCGACCACCAGGCGGACGGCCTCGACCGCGTCGAGCTCGACCTTGTCGACCCAGTAGCGCCCGCCGGTGCCGATCCAGTCGGGCGTGAACGCGCCGGAGACGTCGGCGACGTGACCCTGCTCGATGAGCGCCTGCGCGACATGCGGCCGCCCGACGGTTCCCTGGGCGATCTGCTGCACACGCTCCCACGTGACGCCGGTGCCAGCCGCCTCCAGCCGCCGGGCCATCGTCTCGGCGCGACCGACCCGGGACGCCCGCAGCTCGCGCCGGGCCGTGGCGAAGCGCTCCTCGGCCGGGTCGAACAGGTAGGCCAGCAGGTGCAGGCTGATGCCGTCCGCCACACAGCTGATCTCGGCGCCGCGCACCAGCGTCAAGCCCGGCGGCAGCGCATCGGCAGCGGCATCCCAGCCGCCGGTCGTGTCGTGGTCGGTGAGGGCGAGGACATCCAGCCCGGCCGCCCGCGCCTCATGCATGAGCTGCGCCGGCGGCGTGGTGCCGTCCGAGGCCGTGGAGTGGGTGTGCAGGTCGATCCGGGGGGCGGGCACGGCCGCCAGGCTAGTGGGGGCGGGTCACCAGCCCGGCCCGCCTGCGCCCATCTCGGTGCCAGACGCACGCTCGACCCGGGCAGCCGTGGCACCGAGAACCGGACCGGGGCTGTAGCTACAGGCGGGAGGTCGGCGCTCCCACCGGCAGCTCCAGCGTCGCGTGCGAGGCGTGCCGCAGGTCGTGCAGCTCGACGTGCTCGAGCAGCACCAGCTCGGCGGCCGGCGGCCACAGCACGGCCCACAGCCACACCCCGCTGGCCTCGCCGGCGAAGGCGACCCGGTCCTCGCTGGAAAGGACGTTCCACAGCGCGGTGGGATGGCCCGCGGCCTCGACCTTGGCGTCCGGGGCGCCGGCCGCGCCGAGACCGGGGTCGACGGCGAAGGTCCCGGCCGTACGCCCGCCGAGGCCCGTGCCGGGCTCCTCGGCCACGAGCACGAGGTCGGCCGGTCCGCCCAAGGGCGACGGTCCGGACAGCGCGAGCGCGGTCGCGCGCCCGCCGCCACGGTCGTCACCGGCCATCGCCAGCCCGGTCACGGTCCAGCCCGGCAGCAGCGGCAACGGGCACCACAGCGGCACCTGCGCCTCGACGGCCGCCGCGGCCAGCACGTCGGGGGCGGCGTGCGACCAGGTCCGCAGCGGCAGGACCGCGCCGTGCCGCTCGCACTGCCAGTCGCTCGACATCAGCCCGGGGGCACGCACCGGTGACCCGCAGCGCGGGCAGGTGGGGGTCTGCACCCGCCTGACGGTCCGCCCGATCGCCCCTCAGGTCAAGGCTCGTCGATCACCCGCTCCTCTACGACGCGGCGAGCGGGCACGTCGCGCTCGACCACACGCTCACGGACGGGGCGCTCACGAACAGGGCGTTCCACGACGCGGGTACGTCGGGCGGTGCGTCGCGGGCGGTCGAGTACGCCGGCGCCGATGGCGACAGCAGCTATCAAGATCACGACGACGGCGACGATGGCGAGGGTCATGCCGGGTTGGTGCCCGTCGTGGTCACGGGCCAACCTCGGCCGTACGGGTGACTACTCCCGCAGGTCGGGCCGGCCCGGGAACTCCCCACCGGTGGTCTCGGCGTACACCCGCTTGGGGACCATGACCTTGCGACGGAAGATGCACACCAGCACGCCGTCCTGGTTGTAGCCCTTGGTCTCGACGTAGACGATGCCCCGGTCGTCCTTGCTCTTGCTCTCGGTCTTGTCCAGGACCTCGGTCTGCCCGTAGATGGTGTCGCCGTGGAAGGTCGGGAAGACGTGCTTGAGCGACTCGACCTCGAGGTTGGCGATCGCTCGGCCGGAGACGTCCGCGACGGACATGCCGAGCAGCAGCGAGTAGATGTAGTTGCCGACGACGACGTTCTTGCCCTGCTGGGTGGTCGCGGCGTAGTTGGCGTCCAGGTGCAGCGGGTGGTGGTTCATGGTGATCAGGCAGAACAGGTGGTCGTCGTACTCGGTGACGGTCTTGCCGGGCCAGTGCTTGTAGACCGCTCCGACCTCGAACTCCTCGTAGTACCTGCCGAACTGCACTGCGTCCCCCTCGCATCGGATGTCGCTCCGAAACTACCGCCACACCACCGGGGGTCCGTGACCCTGGGCGTCGGCGAGCACCCGCGTACGCCCTCCCGGCCAGCTGGTCATCGTCAGGTGGAATCGGAACTCGCCGGTGGCGAACCACTCGGGCTCCATCGCCAGGTGCACCAGCGGTGCGTCGGCGCGGGCCCGGTCGCCGGCCTCGGCGAGCAGGCGGGAGACGGCGTCGCGCTCGGCCGGCGTGAGGTACTGCCGCACCACCGAGTGCCAGACGACCGTGACGACGCCGGGGCGGGGGCTGGCCAGCTCGCGGGCCAGGAAGGCGCTGGCCGGCAGCGGCTCCACCGCGACCGGGTGGCGGGCGGCGACCGACAGTGCCGCCCGCAGGCGTTCGAAGCGCTCGACCTGGTCGGCCCAGACGTAGGACGTCAGCGTCAGCCGGTCGGCAGTGCTCGCAGGGTCCAGCGGCGCCGGGTCGCAGCCGAGCCGCTCGACGACGTCGCACGCAGTCTGCGGCGGGAGCGGGCCCTGCCAGGGCTGCTTCAGGCGTACGGCCGACGAGGCGTCCCCCAGCACGGTGCCGGGCCCGACCTCGTAGGCGAAGCGGTCGACCTGCAGGTTGAGCCCGCCGCTGGCGCCAAGCTCCAGCAACCGCACGGGAAGCGGCCAGTCGGCGACCGCGTGCAGCAGTCCGCCGTAGAGCACGGCGCTGCGGCCGACCTCGTTGGTCTGCACGGGCCGGGCTATCAGGGGCCGCAGCTGCTCGAGCTGCTCGGCGATGACCTGCCGGGCGGCCGGCCAGAGCGCACCCGCCGTGCCGCCGACGCTCGGGTAGTGCACGGCCAGGGCCGGTGCCCGGCGCTCCAGCACCAGCCGGTGCAGGGCGCCGGCCAGCCGCAGCGGCGGGACGCTGCCGGGCGGGTCGTGCTCCAACGGGCCGAGCAGGTCGGCGGCCGGGCCACCGGCGACCAGGTCGTCTGCCGCGCCGGAGAGCAGGTCGGCGGTGAGCGGCGAGCCGGCCGTACGGCAGGAGTCGGCCTGCATCCGCAGCCGCTCGACCAGCTCGGTCATGCCGGGGCCCGCAGGTCCACCTCGGCTCGGCGCGGGTCGCGCAAGTCGGTGCCGGTCTCCAGCCACCGGG
>JBBPYI010000130.1:0-5034 GCA_038200075.1 Mycobacteriales bacterium | reverse complement strand
GTCCGCTGCAGCCCCGGACCGAGCAGCCCGTTCTCCGGCGCGACCACCTCCGAGAAGGTCCCGTCGACACGGAGCCACGGAGGCGGGTGCCCAGCCAGCAGGACGCGGACGACACCGGAGCCAGGCGTCAGTTCCAGCATGCACAACGTGGCGAAGGCTTCGGCGAACTCCTCAGCCAGCGCCGTCTCGAGCTGCGGCAGAACGACGAAGACGTCATCCGTCACCCAGCTCATGCCCTTGATCGCCTTGCGGATGCTCATGCCCAGCGCGCCGGACAACGGGCCCTTGCCGGACACGTCCCCGACAAGGAACAGAACGTGCCCGTTCGGCAAGGTGAGCCAGTCGTAGAAATCGCCGCCTACGAGCACCGCCTCCCCAGCCGGCTCGTACAGCGTCGCCACCGCCCAACCGTCGACCTCGGGCAGGCTGGCAGGCAGCAGCACCCGTTGCAGCGCCGCCGCGATGGAGCGGTCGCCGGGCGGCTCCATCACGTGCCCTCCACGCGGCGCCTTGGACGAGGACGCGAAACGGAGCACACTGGGGGCATGACGAAGATTCTGCACTGCCGCGATGCCGGGTTTGACTGCAATGCCGTGATCGAGGGCGCCACTGCAGAAGAGATCCTCGAGCAGGTCCGACCGCACGCCGCCGAGGCTCACGACACCGAGGTCACGCCGGCCATGGATGAGCAGCTGCGGTCGCTGGTCCAGGACGCGTAGCCCACGTCAGCTTCGCCCCCGTTCTCCTCGCCTGCACCGCCGGCCGTCGCACCGCCGCGGCCAAGGGTCTAGGTGGGTGGAGGTCACACGCCCGTGGTAGGCGGGCGACGCGCCGAGCCGCGATACTTGCTGGGTGACCCGACGACCCCGTCTCGCCGCGCTGGCCCTGGCGAGCGCCCTCGCGCTCAGCGCCTGCAGCGGCAGCACCGGCAACGAGGTCGGCGACGGCGTCACCGGCCCGCGGCTGGAGTCGCTCGACACCGGCCCGGACGGGCTGATCGCCGCGACCGACCGGCAGCCGCTTCCGGCGATCGAGGGCATGACGCTGGACGACCAGCCGCTGGACGTCGGATCGCTGCGCGGCAAGGTCGTGGTCCTGAACTTCTGGGCCAGCTGGTGCCCGCCGTGCCGCGAGGAGGGCCCGGCGCTGCAGGAGGTCGCTGCCCAGACTGCCCCACTCGGCGTGCAGTTCGTCGGCATCAACATCAAGAACGACAAGAACGACGCGATCGCCTTCGAGCGCAAGGCCGGCGTGACCTACCCGTCGCTGCACGACCAGCCTGGCGAGCTGCTGCTGCGCTTCCGCAAGATCGTCCCCCAGACCCCGCCGACCACGCTGATCGTGGACCGGCAGGGCCGGATCGCCGGCTTCTTCGCCGGCGCCGTGCGCATCTCCGACCTGCTGGGCCCGGTGCAGACCGTGGCCGCGGAGAGCTGAGCCGGTGTCCGTCGCCGACGCCTTCGTCTCGGCGGTCACCGACGGCTCGCTGCTGGTCGCCGTCCCGGTCGCCGCTGCTGCCGGGTTGGTGTCCTTCCTGTCGCCGTGCGTGCTGCCGCTCGTGCCCGGCTACCTGTCCTTCGTCACCGGGCTGTCCGGCGAGGAGCTCGGCGACACGAGGATCACCACGACCACGCAGGCCGCCGCCGAGGGTGACGTGCTCACCCGGACGGTCACGCCCGTACGCCGTGGCCGCGTTCTGCTCGGCTCGGCGCTGTTCGTGCTCGGCTTCAGCGCGGTCTTCGTCACCAGCGGCGCGCTGTTCGGCGGCCTGGGCTCACTGCTGCTGGAGCACAAGGACGCGGTCGACCGGGTCCTCGGCGCCCTGACCGTCCTGATGGGCCTGGCCTTCCTCGGCCTGGTTCCCGGGATGCAGCGCGAGGTCCGCTTCCACCGGCTGCCGAGCCCGGGACTGGCCGGTGCCCCGTTACTGGGAGTGCTGTTCGGGGTCGGCTGGACGCCGTGCCTGGGCCCGACGCTCGCGGCCGTCCAGACGCTGGCCTATCGCGAGGCCAGCGCCGGCCGGGGCGCCCTGCTGACCGCGGCCTACTGCGCCGGTCTTGGCATCCCGTTCCTGCTCACCGCGGTCGCCTTCCGCCGCGCGCTCGGTGCGTTCGCGATCATCAAGCGGCACTACGCCGTCGTCATGCGCGTCGGCGGGATCATGCTCGTCGTCGTCGGTCTGCTGCTGGTCAGCGGCCTGTGGGAGGACCTGATGGTCGAGGTTCGCACCTGGGTCAGCGGCTTCGCGACGGTCGTATGACGCTCACCTCCAGCGACGTCACCGACGACGCCACCCGGCTGAGCACCCAGCCCGCAGCCGTCGGGGCTGCGGGGCCGTCGCGGCAGCTGCTGGCCCCCGTACGCCGCACCTGGCGGCAGCTCACCAGCATGCGCACGGCGCTGCTGCTGCTGTTCCTGCTGGCGCTGGCCAGCGTCCCCGGGTCGTTCCTGCCGCAGCGCAACATCAACCCGATCAAGGTGCAGGAGTACCTCGCCGCCCACACCACGACCGGCCCGACGCTGGACCGGCTAGGCATGTTCGACGCCTTCGCCGCCCCGTGGTTCGCCGCCATCTACCTGCTGCTGTTCATCTCGCTGATCGGCTGTCTCGGCCCGCGCATCCGGCTGCACGCCAAGGCGCTGCGCACCCCGCCGCCGCCCGTGCCGCGGGTCCTGACCCGGATGCCGGCCAGCGAGCGCTGGGAGACCGGCGAGAGCGCCGACGAGGTGCTGGCGCAGGCCCGCACGGCGCTCAACGGCTGGCGGGTCGTGCAGCGCGACGGCTCGCTCAGCGCCGAGCGCGGCTATCTGCGCGAGACCGGCAACCTGCTGTTCCACGTCTCGCTCGTCGCGCTGCTGATCGGCATCGCCCTGGGCGCGCTGATGGGTTTCAAGGGCACCGTGCTGGTCAAGGAGGGCGACGGCTTCGCCAACGCCATCCTCAACTACGACGACATCACCCCCGGCCGGCTGTTCACCGACGACCGCCTGGTGCCCTTCAGCTTCGGGCTCCAGGACTTCCGGGCGACGTACGCCGACAGCGGCGCCGCGCTGACCTTCAACGCCGACCTCACCTACAAGGCCGGCGTGGACGCACCGAGCCGGCCGTACGACCTGCGGGTCAACCACCCGCTCGTGGTCGGCGGCGCCAAGACCTACCTGCTGGGCCACGGCTACGCCCCGACGGTGCTCGTTCGCGACCGCGAGGGCAACGAGCTCGAGCAGACCGTGGTCTGCCTGCCGCAGGGCCCGACGGTCGTGTCGACCTGTGCGATCAAGGTGTACGACGCCGCCGGCGAGCAGCTGGCCTTCGAGGGCATCTTCACCCCGACCACGATCCAGGACCCCGCCACCAACCGCGTGACCTCGGTGTTCCCGGCCCCGAACGCGCCCGCGCTGACCGTGCTGGGCTTTCGCGGCGACCTCGGCGTCGACGACGGTCGGCCGCAGTCGGTGTACCAGATCGACAAGACCCGGCTGGAGCCGATCGACGACGGCACGCCCCACAAGCTCGTGCCGGGCGCGACCTGGACCATGCCCGGCGGCGGCAGCATCACCTTCCTCGACACGACCGAGTGGGCGACCTTCCAGGTGACGCAGGACCCGGGCAAGCTCGTCGCGCTGATCGCCGGCACCGGCATGGTGATCGGGCTGTGCCTGTCGCTGTTCGTCCGCCGCCGCCGCGTCTGGGTCCGCGTCACCCCGTCGGCAGGCGGACCTGACGGTGCCGGCCGTACCGTGGTCGAGGTGGCCGGGCTCGCCCGCACCGGCGCCGAGGCCTTCACCGCCGAGTTCGCCGGTCTCACCGGCCGCCTGCGCGGCCCTGTCACCGCCCCGCCCCTGACCCAGGAGACCACGTGAGCAACGCCGCGCTCGCCGGACTGAGCGACGACCTGCTGTTCCTGACCGTCGTGCTCTACGCCGTGTCGATGCTCGCCTTCGCCGGGGAGCAGGCCGCCCGCCGCTCGCGCGTGGTGGCCGCCTCGGCCTCGCAGGCCGTGCTGGCGCGCCAGGCTGCCGCCGCCCGGACGCGTGCGATGGCCGGTGCCGGCGGAGCAGTCACGTACGCCAAGCCCCCGGCCCCCGAGGCTCCCGTCGTCCGCTCCAGCCGGGCCGGCCAGATCGGGCTGGCGCTGGCGTACGTCGGCGCGACGCTGCACTTGGGCTCGATCGTCACCCGCGGCTTCGCCGCCGACCGGGTGCCGTGGGGCAACATGTACGAGTTCTCCTCGGCCGTCGCGCTCACCGCCGTCGTGGCGTTCCTGGTGATGGTCGCGACCGGGCGCGTCGACCGCGGTCTCGGCGCCTTCGTGATGCTGCCGGCGGTGCTCTACCTGGGCCTTGCCGGCACCGTGCTCTACACCGCCGCCGGCCCGCTGGTGCCGGCGCTCGACTCGTACTGGATCAAGATCCACGTCTTCGCGGCGATCCTGTCCTCCGGCGCTTTCCTGCTGTCCGGCGTCGTCGCGCTGCTCTACCTGCTGCGCGCCCGCCATGACGGTCAGGTCGCGGCCGGCCGGGTCCCGCGCTTCCCGCTGTCGATGGGCGCGTCGCTGCCCGCAGCGTCGGTGCTCGACCGCGTGTCGTACGCCGTGATCGCCTTCGCCTTCCCGATCTGGACCTTCGCGATCATCGCGGGCGCCATCTGGGCCGAGTCGGCCTGGGGTCGGTACTGGGGCTGGGACCCCAAGGAGACCTGGTCGTTCATCACCTGGGTGCTGTACGCCGGCTACCTGCACGCCCGCGCGACCGCGGGCTTCAAGGGCACCAAGGCCGCCTGGATCGGTGTCGCCGCCGCCGGCGCCCTGATCATCGACTACTACGTGGTCAACATCTTCGTGGTCGGCTTCCACTCCTACGCCTGAGCGTGTCGTACGCTCGACCGCTGATCTTCTGAGTCCGGCCGTGGGGCCAGGAACGCGGGGGGGGGAGGTGGCCGCGGGGGGGGGGGCAGAAAAGGGGGGGGGGAGGCGGAGCGAGGGGGGGGGGGGGGGGGGGGGGGGTGGGGGGGGCGGGGGGGGGGGGGGGCGGGGG
>JBBPYI010000129.1:0-2410 GCA_038200075.1 Mycobacteriales bacterium | reverse complement strand
CGAACCGGCTGCTGTTCGTCGGCTGATCGCGGGACTGTCTGACCGCTCTGGCAGGTTCTGTGCTGACAAGCCAGAACAAGCAGCAGGGGGGCGCATGAGCGAGCTGACCTTGCCGGTCGGTCCTCGCGACCACGTCCGCGGGCGCCGCGATGCGCCGGTGACGATCGTGGAGTACGGCGACGTCCAGTGCCCCTACTGCGGCCGGGTCGAGCCGGTCCTGCGCGAGCTGCTGGAGCGCCACGACGACGTACGCCTGATCTTCCGGCACTTCCCGCTCGTCGAGGTGCACCCGCATGCCTACTCCGCGGCCCTTGCCCTTGAGGTTGCGGACGAGGCGGGGCGGTTCTGGGAGCTGCACGACCTGCTGTTCGCCGCCCAGGACAAGATGGGTCGCCAGCAGCTCGCGGCGTACGCCCGCCAGCTCGGCGTGGACCCCGACAGCGTGCTGCGCCCCGCCAGTGCCCGCTTCGACCAGAAGGTCCGCGACGACTTTGACAGCGGGGTCGCCAGCGGGGTCGAGGGGACGCCGGCGCTGTTCGTCAACGGCGTCCTGTTCGAAGGCGGGCCGTCGCTGGGACGGCTCGAAGCCGCCGTGCAGCGGGCGTTGGCGTGACGGCTGCGACGACCGCCGTCCGCAAGCCGCCGGTCGGCGAGGTCACCGCGGCCGCCCGCGACTACCTCAAGACCGAGGCCGGTGGTGCGGTCCTGCTGCTGCTGGCGACCCTGACCGCTCTGGTCTGGGCCAACAGCCCCGCGTCCGGCAGCTACGAGCGGCTGTGGGAGACGACCCTGTCGCTGCAGCTCGGTGACTCCGACATCACCGAGACGCTGAGGAACTGGGTCAACGACGGCCTGATGGCGCTGTTCGTCCTGCTCGTCGGGCTGGAGATCGCGCGGGAGCTCTCGATCGGGGAGTACCGCGACCGACGCGCCGTCATCGCCCCCGCGCTCGCTGCGCTCGGCGGTCTGGTGCTGCCCGCGGTCATCTACCTGGCAGTCGCCGGTGACGGCGAGGCGGCCCGCGGCTGGGGGATCGCCATCTCGACCGACACCGCCTTCGCCCTCGGCGTGCTGGCCCTGGTCGGCCCGCGATGCCCCAACCGGCTGCGGGTGTTCCTGCTGGCCCTGGCGATCGTCGACGACGTCGCAGCGATCGGCGTGATCGCGCTGTTCTACACCTCCGACCTGGACGCCGCGGCCCTGGGCCTGGCGGTCCTGCTGTTCCTGGTCGTCGTGACGCTGCGGGCCGCTCGGGTGGCGAACCCCGCGCCGTACGTCGTGGTCGCCTCGCTGATGTGGCTGGCGACCTACGCCTCCGGGGTGCATCCCACCGTCGCGGGGGTCGCGCTGGGGCTGCTGTTCGCGGCGTACGCCCCGGCCGAGGCAGGACTGGACCGGACCTTGGTCGTGGGGCGCCGGTTCCTGTCGGCCCCGACCGCCGAGCGCGCCCGCGATCTCATGCGCACCGTGTCGAGCACGCTGTCGGCCAACGACCGGCTCACCCAGCGCCTGCACCCGGTGGTGAGCTTCGCGGTCGTGCCGCTGTTCGCGCTGGCCAACGCCGGCGTCGCGCTGGACCCCGACTCGCTGCGGCGGGCCGCTCGCAGCCCGGTGGCGATCGGGATCGTGCTCGGGCTGGTGCTCGGCAAGCTCACCGGCGTGCTCGGCGGCACCTGGGTGGCACTGCGGCTGCCGACCTCGACCTTCGTCGGCGGGGTGCGCTGGGGGCAGGTCACCGGTGTCGCCTCCGTCGCCGGCATCGGCTTCACGATCGCGCTGTTCATCACCGAGCTGGCCTTCGACGACCCCATGCTGCAGCAGGACGCCAAGGTCGGGATCCTGGCCGGCTCCCTGCTGGCCGCGCTGTTGAGCCTCGGGGTGTTCCGCTTCCTGGCCTCCCGTGGCGGGCTGTGCCGGCCCGAGGACGGCGTGGCCACCCTGCCCGCGCTGGCCGACATCCCCGACCCCGACTGAGCCAGGCGCAGGGCCGAACTGTCGGACCCCGCGGCCATGCTGGCGGGGTGACTCGGACACCTGCGGACACCTCGGGCCGGGCCCGCCTGGGCGGGCTCGCGCGACACGCCCGGCGGCGGCGCTTAACACGCCGTACGACCTGCGGTTTCGTGTTTTCTGGGCCCGAAGTGTTGCCCGCCGGCTTGTGTCGGCCTACTGTCGCCGACACAACATCTAGGGCTTACAACGGTGTAGTTCTCCACATGGTGTGGGAAACCCCGTCCACAGCTGTGGATGACCGCGACGCGACGAGAAGGGACCAGACCGTGCGCTGCCCGTTCTGCCGGCACCCCGACAGCCGCGTCGTCGACAGCCGCGAGACGAGCGAGGGTGACGCCATTCGGCGCCGCCGCTCGTGCCCGGAGTGCGGGCGGCGCTTCACCACGGTCGAGGAGAT
>JBBPYI010000128.1:0-3235 GCA_038200075.1 Mycobacteriales bacterium | reverse complement strand
GTGGTGAACAGCAGCACCACCAGGCCCGACACGACCAGCGTCGACACCACGACCCGGGTGAGCAGCGAGCGACGCCACCGCCGTCCGGCCGTCCGGCCGAGCTCGGCGGCCGGCGACAGTCCACCGCGCAGGCCGCGCCGCCACGCCGGGTCGAGCGAGACGGCGGTGGGGCGTACGCGCTGAGGGGCCGGTGTCAGCGTCACGGGGGCGCCCGGCAGTCCGGTGGTCAGGCCGGTCCCGCCTTGTAGCCGACCCCCCGGACCGTCACGACGACCTGCGGTGTCTCCGGGTCACGCTCGACCTTGGCCCGCAGGCGCTGCACGTGCACGTTGACCAGCCGGGTGTCGGCGGCGTGCCGGTAGTGCCAGACCTGCTCCAGCAGCACTTCCCGGGTGAAGACGGTGTGCGGCTTGCGCGCCAGCGCGACGAGCAGGTCGAACTCCAGCGGCGTCAGCTGCACCGCCGCACCGCCCCGCAGGACCTTGTGCCCCGGGACGTCGATGCTCACCAGGTCCTCCGGTAGCCCGATGGTGAGCGACTCAGGCTCCTCGTCGTCGCGGGTCCGCAGCCGGGCCCGCAGCCGGGCGACCAGCTCCTTGGGCTTGAAGGGCTTGACGACGTAGTCGTCGGCGCCGCTCTCCAGACCCAGCACGACGTCGAGGGTGTCGCCGCGGGCCGTGAGCATGACGATCGGCACGCCGCTCTCGGCGCGGATCTGCCGGCACACTTCGATGCCGTCGGTCCCGGGCAGCATCAGGTCCAGCAGCACCAGGTCGGGCTTCTCGCGCCGGAACGCGCCGAGCGCGGCGTCGCCGTCGGCCACGAACGCCGGGTCCAGGCCCTCGCCCCGCAGCACGATGCCGAGCATCTCGGCCAGCGCGGGGTCGTCGTCGACGACAAGCACCTTGCCCTTCACCGCTGACCTCCTTGTGGGCCCTGCTCGACGGGCGGCCCCCATCGTCGCACCTGTCCAGACCCCGCCCCCCCGGTCCGACCCGCCGCGCGGGCCGCGTCGTGGAAGCATGAGCGCATGAGCACACCGGACGGCGCGGGTCCCTCGGACGGCTGGGCGGCCCCCGCCGGGTGGGGCGGTCCCGCCGACCCCGCACCTGGCCCGTCCGGTCAGGCGGCGTACGGCCAGCCGACTCCCCCACCTCAGGCGTACGGCCAGGCCCCGGTCTACGGCGGCGGGCCGTACGGCGGCTGGGCGCCACGACCGTCGGAGAGCAAGCCAGGCGTGGTACCGCTGCGGCCCCTCGGGCTCGGCGAGGTGCTCGACGGCGCGGTCGGGGTGCTTCGCCGCTACCCCCGGCCGGCTCTGGGCATCGCCGCCATCGTGGCCGTCGTGTCCGTGCTCATCCAGACCGTCATTACCGCCACGGCCCTGCGTCCGTTCCTGCAGCTGGACTCCCAGTCGCTGCAGACCGGCGGAACCGCCGCCATCGAGGGCGCCATCGGTGGCGCGCTGGCCGGCGGAGCAGTAGCGATCATGCTGGCGGTGCTGACCAGCGCGGTGCTCACCGGCGCGCTGACCCTCGTGGTCGGCAAGGCCGTGCTCGGCGAGCCGATGTCGCTGTCGCAGACCTGGACCAGCGTGCGGCCGGTGCTGCTCAAGCTCATCGGCGTGTCATTACTGGTCCTGGCGATCGTCGGGGGCGTGCTGCTGGCGGGCACGGTCGTGGGCGCCCTGCTCATCGCGCTCGGCGCCGCCGGCGCGGTGCTCGGCGTGTTGGTGTTCCTGGCCACCGCCGCGGCGTGCGTCTACGTGTACGTGCGGCTGGCTTTGGCGCCCTGCGCGCTGGTGCTGGAGCGCAGCGGGGTGCGCGCGAGCCTGACCCGCTCGGGCGTGCTGGTGAAGGGCGACTGGTGGCGGGTCTTCGGCATCCTGCTGCTCGTGCTGGTCATCGGGAGCTTCGTCTCACTCACCCTGCAGCTCCCCTTCGAGGCCCTGGGTGCAGGCTCACTCGGCGGCATCGTGGACGCCGAGCGCGACGTGCTGACCGCCCGTTCGCTGGCGCTGTCGGCGGTCGGCAGCATCGTCACCGCCACCCTCATCACGCCCTTCACCGCCGGCGCCCGGGCGCTGCTCTACGTCGACCGCCGGATGCGCGCCGAGGGCCTGGACGTCGCACTCGCCGCGGCGGCCAGCGCCCGCTCGTGAGCATCTCGGTGGCGCTGGCCGCCGAGCTCGGTCGTGATGCGGCCCGGCAGGCCGCGCGCGAGGAGCTGCGTCGTCAGGAGTACGCCGACGCGCGACCGTCGCTGGCCCTGCGTGTGCTCGGCCGCATCGCGCGCGAGCTCGGCGACCTGCTCGCCGCCGCTGGTGGCGCGGCGCCCGGCGGCCTGCTCGGTCTGCTGGCCCTGCTCGCCTTGTTCACCGTCTTCGTCGCCGTCGTGCTGGCCCGGATCGGCCCGCTGGCCCGCCGCTCCGGCTCCGGCTCGCTGTTCAGCGGGTCTACGGTCCTGAGCGCCGCGCAGCACCGCGAGCTGGCCGAGCAGGCCGCCCGCGACGGCCGTTTCGCCGACGCCGTGCGCGAACGACTGCGGGCGGTCGTGCGCGACCTGGAGGCCCGCGGCCTGCTCGACCCCCGGCCTGGCCGCACCGCCGGCGTGGTCGCTCGCGACGGCGGCGCGGCAGTCCCCGCGCTGGCCGAGGACCTGCGGCGGGCGAGCGTCACCTTCGACGAGGTCTGGTACGGCGGACGCACCGCGGATGCCCGGTCGTACGCCCTCCTTGTCGACGTCGACACCCGGGTCTCCGCGGCGAGACCGGTCCTGGCGTGAGGGTGCGGGCGTGACGCTGCTGGACCAGCCCACCGCGACCGGGCCGACGGTATCGACCGCGACCCGGTCCCTGCGGGGGCCGGTGCTGGTGGGGGTGGTGCTGGTGCTGACCGGTCTGCTCGTCGCCGCGCTGACAGCCACCGGCGGCGGGGGTCGGCTGGACCCCGACTCCTACACCCCGGCCGGGACCCGGGCTGTTGCAGAGCTGCTTCGCGACCGTGGGACGAAGGTGGTGCGGGTCGACACGGTCGAGACGGCCGTGGCGGCCCGGGCGGACCTGCTGGTCATCCCGCAGCCGGCGGCGCTGTCGACCGGCGAGCTCACGCGGCTGGCGAGCGCTGCCGCCCGCCTGCTCGTGATCGGCGCCGACGACGAGCAGCTCGACGCGCTGGACCTTCCGGCAGAGGTCCGCGATGTCGTCGACGTGGACAGCCGCCGACCGGCGTGCGAC
>JBBPYI010000127.1:0-5922 GCA_038200075.1 Mycobacteriales bacterium | reverse complement strand
GTGGTAGCGGGTGACGACCTCACCCATCGGGCGTACGCGCAGCTCGGCGTAGTCCGAGGCCCCCGCGCCGCGCGCCCCCGAGAGCGCGTTGCGGGCCACCGCGACCAGGTCGCCGAGCACCGCGCTGGCCGTCGGGGATCCGCCGGCGCCCGGGCCGTAGAACATCAGGCGCCCGGCGCTCGCGGCCTCGACGAAGACCGCGTTGTAGGCCTCCCGCACACCTCCGAGCGGGTGCGAGCGCGGGATCATCGCGGGATGGACGCGCACGCTGACAGCGTCACCGTCCTTCTCGGCGATGGCCAGAAGCTTCACGACGCAGTCCATCGCCTTGGCGCTGGCCACGTCGGCCGCGGTCACCTCGGTGATGCCCTCCCGGTGCACGTCGGCGGCGACCACACGGGTGTGGAAGGCCAGACCGGCCAGGATTGCGGCCTTGGCTGCGGCGTCGAAGCCCTCGACGTCAGCGGTCGGGTCGGCCTCGGCGTAGCCCAGCGCGGTCGCCTCGTCGAGCGCGTCGGCGAAGCCCGCACCCGTCTCGTCCATGCGGGTGAGCACGAAGTTCGTGGTGCCGTTGACGATGCCGGTGACCCGCGTGATCTGGTCGCCGGCCAGGGACTCGCGCAGCGGCCGCAGGAGCGGGATGGCGCCGGCCACGCTTGCCTCGTAGTAGAGGTCGGCGCCGTGCTCGGCCGCGGCGGCGTGCAGGGTCGCGCCGTCCTCGGCCAGCAGCGCCTTGTTGGCCGTCACGACGCTCTTTCCCGCCGTCAGGGCGGCCAGGATCAGCGAGCGGGCCGGCTCCAGTCCACCGATGACCTCGACGACGAGATCGACGTCGTCGCGAGCGACCAGCCCTGCGGCGTCGGTCGTGAACAGCTCCTCGGGGACGTCGACGTCGCGGGCTCGGCCGGTGCGACGTACAGCGATGCCGGCGAGCTCCAACGGCGCGCCGATGCGGGCGGTCAGGTCGTGCCGGGATGAGTGCAGCAGGCGCACGACCTCGGCGCCGACGGTGCCGCAGCCCAGGACGGCCACGCGCAGGGGCACGGTCATCGGATGACCTCGACCGGATCGTGCTGGCTGGTGGTGCAGCAGGTGCAGGTCCGCCCCGGCGGCAGCGGGGTGGGGGCCAGCACGGCCCGACCGCGCCGGATGCCGACGGTCACGAGAACCCCTGCCAGCACGACGAACACCACGACACCCACCGGGCCGGCGAGAGCGCCGACGACCAGGCCGACGAGAAGCAGCACCCCGAGCAGGGCCAGGCTCATCAGGACGCGCAGTCGGGTCGACGGCAGCCTCATGAGCGCTCCCGTCGCCAGCGCAGCCAGACGGCGCCGGCCGTACCCGCGACGACGTAGACCGCCAGCAGGCTCACCAGGGCGCCGTCACGGTTGCCGTAGACGACCAGGAAGACCAGCGATGCCAGGACGACGAGCCCGGCGTAGCGGATCCAGTCCCCAGTGGTGAGCTCACTCATCGGCCACATCCAGTGCGAGCAGGTCCTGCTCGGTCTCGCGGCGCACCAGCAGCCGGGCCACGCCGCCTTTGACGGCCACGACCGGCGGACGCGGGACGTGGTTGTAGTTGCTCGCCATCGAGCGGTGGTAGGCCCCGCTGGCCGGCACCGCGACCAGGTCGCCGGGCGAGAGGTCAGCCGGCAGCGGCACGTCGTGGGCGACGATGTCGCCGCTCTCGCAGTGCTTGCCGCACAACGTCACGTTCGACGGCTGCGCTGCTGAGCTCCGCGAGGCGAGCACCGCGGTGTAGCGGGCGTCGTAGAGCGCGGTGCGGATGTTGTCGCTCATGCCCCCGTCGATGCTGACGTAGGTGCGCAGACCCGGCAGCTCCTTCACGGTGCCGACCTCGTAGAGGGTGACCGTGGTGGGCCCGCTGATGGCCCGGCCCGGCTCCACAGCCAGCCGCGGCATCGGCAGACCGACCTCGGCGCACTCCTTCTCCACCACCAGACGCAGGCCCGCGGCGTAGTCGTGCACGTCCATCGGATCATCCGCAGCGGTGTAGGCGATGCCCTGTCCGCCGCCGAGGTCGAGCTCGGGCAGGACGACGTCGTGCTCATCGCGGATCTCGGTCATGAGTCCAACCATGCGGTGAGCGGCGAGCTTGAAGCCGTGCACGTCGAAGATGTGCGAGCCGATGTGGCAGTGCAGCCCGACCAGCTCGAGCGAGGGCAGCGTGAGGGCGCGTCGCACGGCCTCTGCGGCTGCCCCGCTGGCCAACGAGAAGCCGAACTTCTGGTCCTCCTGGCCGGTCATGACGTATTCGTGGGTGTGCGCCTCGACACCGGGCGTGACGCGCACGTAGATGCGCTGGCGTACGCCGGCTGCCTGCGCGACGGCGGCCAGCCGGGCCAGCTCGTCGAAGCTGTCGACCACGATGCGCCCGACCCCTGCGGCGACCGCACGCTCGAGCTCTCCGACGCTCTTGTTGTTGCCGTGGAACAGCAGCCGATCGACGGGGAAATCGGCCGCGAGAGCCACCGCCAGCTCGCCCCCGGTGCAGACGTCGAGCGAGAGACCCTCCTGCGCAATCCATCTCGCGACAGCCGTGCAGAGGAAAGCCTTGCCGGCGTAGTAGACATCGGCGTCGGCGAAGGCCGTACGCCAGTCCCGGCATCGGCCGCGGAAGTCGTCCTCGTCCAGGACGTACGCCGGGGTGCCGTGCTCGGCGGCGAGATCGCGCACATCGACCCCGCCGAGCTCCAAGACGCCGGCGGCCGACCGGGTCGCGGTGACCGGCCAGACAGCGGGCTCGAGGTCGATGCCCTGCACGGTGCTCACATCCGCTCCGGGGCGCTGACACCGAGCAGGCGCAGACCGTTCTCGAGCACGATGCGGGTGGCCCTCCACAGCAGCAGCCGCGGGGCGGTGAGCTCGGAGATCTCCTCGTCGCCCTTGGGCAGCACCTGGCAGTCGTCCCAGAACCGCTGCGCGGACTTGGCGACCTTCTCCTCCAGGTAGCGCGCGACGCGGTGCGGCTCGCGCAGCTCGGCCGCCGTGGCGATGACCTGCGGCAGCTCGGCGAGGGCCTTGAGCAGCTCGGTCTCACGCGGGTGCGTCAGGAGCGACAGGTCGACGCCGGCAGGGTCGGGCTCGGCGATGCCCATGTCGGTCGCGTTGCGCAGGACGGACGCCGCGCGGGTCGCGGCGTACTGCACGTAGAACACCGGGTTGTCGCTGCTCTTGCGGGTGACCACGTCCACGTCGAGGTCCATCGTCGAGTCGGCCGAGGACCGGGCCAGGGTGTAGCGGGCGGCGTCGACGCCGACCATCTCGACGAGGTCCTCGAGAGACACGAACGTGCCCGCCCGCTTGGACATCCGGACCGGCTCACCGCCCTGGAGCACGTTGACCAGCTGTCCGATCGGCAGCTCGAGGGTGACGTCTGGGTCGTCGCCGAAGCAGGCCGCCATCGCCCTCATCCGTCCGACATAGCCGTGGTGGTCCGCGCCCAGCATGATCACGACCTTGTCGAAACCGCGTCCCCGCTTGTCCAGGTAGTAGGCGGCGTCCGAGGTGAAGTACGTCGTGGTGGCGTCGGACTTGACCAGCACGCGATCCTTGTCGTCGCCGAAGTCAGTGGTGCGAAGCCAGACCGCGCCGTCGTCCTCGTACACGTGTCCCTGCTCGCGCAGTCGCTCCAGAGCGCGGTCGATCGCGCCGGAGGTGGACAGCGAGAGCTCCGAGAACCAGACGTCGAAGTCGACGCCGAACGACGACAGGGAGGCGCGGATGTCCTCGACCATGAGCGCGGTGCCCTCGGTGCGCAGCACCTCCATGACCTTGACCGGGTCTTCGGCGGGCAGGCCGGGATGGCGCCACAGGACACGTGCGGCGACGCCGGGGACGTACGCACCGGCGTAGCCGTCCTCGGGGACGTCCGCACCCTGGGCGGCCGCAAGAAGCGAGGCGGCGAAGCGGTCGATCTGGTGGCCGGCGTCGTTGACGTAGTACTCGCGGGCGACCGCGGCGCCGCTGGCCTCGAGCAGCCGGGCGAGCGCATCACCGACGGCGGCCCAGCGGACGCCGCCGATGTGGATCGGCCCGGTGGGGTTGGCGCTGACGAACTCCAGGTTGACGCGCTGACCTGCCGCGGCGTCGTTCGTGCCGTACGCCGGGCCGGCTGCCAGCACCTGCACCGCGACCTGGCCCAGCGCTGCTCGGTCGAGCCGGACGTTGAGGAAGCCGGGTCCGGCGATGTCGACCTCGGCGATGCCTGGCACCGCACGCAACCGGGCCGCGAGGAGCTCGGCGACGGCCCGCGGCGCCAGTCCCGCGGGCTTGGCCAGCTGCAACGCGACGCTGGTGGCGTAGTCCCCGTGCTCCGGGCTGCGCGGACGGTCGACGACGACCTGCTCAGGTACGGCGACGGTCAGGTCGCCATCGGCCACGGCAGCGGCCACGGCAGCCTGGACGGCGGCGCCGAGCTCCTGGGGGGTCACCGTCCCAGGCTATCGCCCAGCCCCGCCTAGACTTCGGCCACGCCACCTGCGCCGGATCCACCGGGGAACCCCTGTGCCGCGCCGCTCGTCGCACGAACGGACCGCCTGCGCGGTTCTGCCCCGCTCAGACAAGAACGGACCACCCATGCCGAACACGCCCTCCCCCGCCTCCCGTGGCGCCTCGTCGCGTCGTACGGCGCCCACCAAGGTCGCCAAGCCCTTCCCCTGGGGCACGGTGCTGGGCTCAGGAGTGCTGGCCGTCGTGCTCATCGGCATCATCGCCTTCGCCGCGCTCAACCAGGGCTCGGGCCGCAACCGCCTGCTCACCGACCCCGACAACGCGATCAAGGGCGTGGCCGTAGCCACCGGCGATCTCAGCCGCGGCCACGTACAAGGGCAGGTGAAGTACGCGCAGACCCCGCCCAACGCCGGCGACCACAACGCCGCCCCGCAGCAGTGCGCGGTCTACACCGCACCGATCGCGCCCGAGCACGCCCTGCACTCCCTGGAGCACGGCGCCGTGTGGGTCACCTACAACGACAGCCTTCCGGCCGCCCAGGTCGAGGAGCTGTCCAGCAAGGTGCAGGGCGACCGGTACCGCCTGTTGAGCCCGGAGCCGGAGCAGAAGAGCCCGATCAACCTGTCGGCCTGGGGCCGCCGGCTGTCGGTCGACTCGGCCTCCGACACGCGCGTCGACGAGTTCCTCACCGCCTACACCAACGGCCCGCAGTCGCCTGAGCGTGGCGCCGCATGCATCGGCAACACCACGACCGGCCCGGTTCAGGCCGCCGCCCCCGACGGCGCGATCCTGCCGTCGATCCCCCCGGTCCCGGTGACCCAGCCGTCGGCGAGCCCCGCCGCCCAGTAAACCGTCGGGCTGGCCGACTACAGCGCAGGCAGTCCGGCCAGCCGGCGGACGACGGCGATCAGCTCGTCGGGGTCGAACGGCTTGGTGAGATAGGCGTCCACGCCGATCCGGCTGCCCCGCTCCAGGTCGGCCTCCTGCGCCCGCGCCGACAGCAGCACGACCTTGACGCCGGCCGTCTCAGGGTCGGCCCGCAGGCGACTGGCGGCCTCCCAACCGTCGAGCCTGGGCATCATGATGTCCAGCGTGATCACATCGGGCTTGACGTCCTTGACCTTGTCGAGGCAGTCCTGCCCGTCGACGGCGGTGGCGACCTCGAAACCCTCTAGCTCGAGGTTGACAGTGATCAGCTGACGAATGACGTCATCGTCGTCGACCACGAGGACTCGACCCAGGCTGCTCGGCATCCAGGGGACGCTACCGGCGCCCGGTCGCGCGTGCGCGCCACGAAGGGCTCAGCCCAGACTGGTAACGTCAGGTGGGTCCCGAGCCCCCGTAGCTCAGGGGATAGAGCGGCGCCCTCCGGAGGCGTAGGCGCAGGTTCGAATCCTGCCGGGGGCACCACGTTTTCCCAGGTCAGAAGGGTTTTTGCCCCAAG
>JBBPYI010000126.1:0-3697 GCA_038200075.1 Mycobacteriales bacterium | reverse complement strand
GCCCGTGGTCGCGGCGGGCGCGGTGGGACTGACGGCCGGCGCCGCCGCCGGCTGGGCGGCCGGCAAGATCTGGGAGACCGCCTCCCCGCTGCCGGCCCGTCAGCAACGCGTGCCGGCTCGCCCGTCCGCGCCGGCTCGCCCGTCCGTGCGGGCCCCACGCCGCGTGCCCCTGCCGTCCCCCGGTCCGCGGCCTCAGCCGGCCCGCCGGGCGAGCCTCACCTCAGCGCAGCGATGACGCCGGCTGGCGCCCGATCAGTCCCGGACCGCGACCACCAGGGCGTAGGACAACGACCCCGCCCGCACCGCGTCCGCGCACGCCCGGGCCGTGGTCGCGGCCCCCCGCGCACCCACCAGCGTCAACCGGCGCTCCAGACGGCGACACAGCGCGAGGGCGTCGGCGGCCCGGTCCTCGGTCCGCACGACGCGGAACCCGGCATCCTCGAGCAGCGCCACGTAGCCCGGCAGCGTTCGGGCTCCGGTCAGCCGGTCCACGGCGGCCACGACCGAGGTCGGTGCCAGGTCACGCCGCAGGACGATGTCGGTCATCGCCAGCTGCCCGCCCGGCCGCAGCACCCGCGCCATGCCGGCGAGGGCCCGGGCCGGGTCGTCGACCGTCGAGACCGAGCACTCCACGAGCACTGCGTCGTACGCCCCGCCGGCCAGCGGCAGTGACTGCGCCTCGCCGACCACCGCCGCGCCGTGACGGGCGGCGCGCGCGACGGCGCGCGGCTCCAGGTCGACCCCGACGGCCAGCAGCCCGGCGCGCCCGAGCAGCGACAGCGTGGCGCCGTCCCCGCAGGCGACGTCGGCGACCAGCGCCCCGACCGGCAGGTGCAGGCGAGCCAGCAGATGCCGGGTCAGCGCCTCACCGCCGGGGTGAGCGGTGGCGCCGAGCAGCCAGCGGGCGGCCCGCTGCGTGTAGTCCACCGTCGTCCCCACCGTCACAGTGTCGGGGCGAGCAGGCAGACTGTGCGCATGAGCATCACCGGCAAGGACCTGCTCGGCGGCCCCGACCCCACCTTCCTGCCCGACGAGGTCGAGCCGCGCGAGCTGCTCGAGCGAGGGGCCGACCCGGCCGACGTCGCCGCGGCCCACCCGACGAGCTCGCTGGCGTGGGCAGAGCTGGCCGACGCGGCCTACTCCCGCAACGCCTTCGTGGAGAGCTACGCCTACTCCCGGACGGGCTACCACCGCGGGCTGGACTCGCTGCGACGCGCCGGCTGGAAGGGCTACGGCCCGGTGCCGTGGGCGCATGCCCCCAACCGCGGCTTCCTGCGCGCGCTGCACGCCCTGGGTCGAGCAGCCGGAGCGATCGGCGAGAACGGCGAGGCCGAGCGGATCCGCACCTTCCTGGCCGCGAGCGACCCCGAGGCCGCGGCCGTCCTGGACTCCTAGACCGGACCGTCAGGGGCCAGGCGTCGCGGCCGACGCCCGAGCAGCGCCGCGCCAGGCAGATGCGCGATCGTGCGGCTGGTCTCGTCGACGAAGGTCATGATCCGCTCGGTCTGCCCGGCGATGAACGCGACCCGCTCATGCGTGTCGGCCAGCGTCCGCAGCACCGGCAGGACGTCGGCCTGCACCTTGGCCAGCGTGTCCGGCAGGCTCTCCACGATCGGGTCGTCGAGGACCACGGCCAGCCGCGTCAGCCCCGGCGCCAGGGCTCGCAGCGGCTCCTCGAGCTCCTCGACGAGCGCGTCGAGTCGGGTCGCGAGCCGGTTGACGGTCTGCACGGCGTCGCGCGCGTTGCCGACGACCTCGCCGAGCCCGCGTACGGCCGTCGTCAGCGACCCCACGGTCGCCGGCAGCTGGGCCAGCGCCTCGGTCTGGGCCTGGAGCAGCCCGAACAGTCCGTCGATACCGGGGATGCGGGCCACGTGACGAAGCGTAGGCCTGCTCTCACCCCTTTGGCCGGGGGACGTCAGCCCCGGGGTGGGGTAGGCAGACGGGCATGACCGCATCCACGCAGGACGAGCTGGACCGCAGCGGCGACGACGGCGTACGCGTGCAGCGCCTGCGCCGACGTCTGGAAGCGCTGCTCGGCATCCCTGCCACCGAGGGCAACACGCTGGAGCTGCTGCGCAACGGGGACCAGATCTTCCCGGCGATGCTCGAGGCGATCCGCACCGCCACCGAGACCGTGGACCTGCTGACCTTCGTCTACTGGAAGGGCGCCGTCGCCGAGGAGTTCGCCCGCGCCATGGCCGAGCGGGCCACCGCCGGCGTGCGTGTACGGCTGCTCATCGACGCCGTCGGCGGCCGGCTCATCGAGTCCGACCTCCTCGAGCACATGGCCGAGTGCGGGGTCCAGGTCGAGTGGTTCCGCAAGCCGCTGTGGCAGGGCCAGGTGCTCTCGCCGTTCCGGCACAACCACCGCACCCACCGCAAGGTGCTGGTCTGCGACGAGCGGGTCGGCTTCACCGGCGGTGTCGGCATCGCGCAGGAGTGGTGCGGCGACGCGCGCAACGAGCGGGAGTGGCGCGATACGCATGTCCGCGTCGAAGGCCCCGCGGTCGACGGTCTGTCGGCGTCGTTCGCGCAGAACTGGGCCGAGACCGGCGCGCCGCTGATCGACCCGCGCCGTAGCTTCCCCGAGCACGCCCGCGGCGACGGCGGCTCGGTCGTGCAGGTCGCGCGAGGCAGCGCCAGTGTCGGCTGGAACGACATGGCGACGGTCTTTCGGCTGATGCTGGAGTCGGCCCGCGACCGGCTGCAGATCCAGACCGCCTACTTCGTGCCCGACGACTGCTTCCAGCAGCTGCTCCTCGACGCTGCCGACCGTGGCGTCGAGGTCGACGTGATGCTGCCGGGGCCGCACGCCGACAAGCGGGTCTGCCAGCTGGCCAGCGAGTCGATCTACTCCATCCTCGTGGAGGGCGGCGTGCGCATCTGGGCCTTCCAGCCGTCCATGCTGCACGCGAAGGTCCTGACGGTGGACGGCATCGCCGCGGTCGTCGGCTCAGCCAACCTCAACCGCCGCTCGATGCAGCTCGACGAGGAGGTGGTGCTGACCGTGCTCGATCCGGCGGTCACCCAGCGGCTTGAGGCCGACTTCGCCGCCGACCTCGAGCGCTGCGAGCGGATCGAGCCTCGCCGGTGGGAGGACCGCCCGGTCCACCAGAAGCTGCAGGAGCAGGCCACGACGGTGCTGCACCGCTTCCTCTGACGGCAGAGATGTGCACCTTCCCGGTGACCGCCTACGGGCGTACGAGCGACCAGGCGCCGGGCGCGATCGTCCAGCGCCTGCGCCGCACCTGCTCGCCGAGCTCGCCGTCGGCGTTGACGCCCACCTGCTCGCCCGAGACGACCACGGTGGTGCCGCGGGCGTAGCGCACGGCCTTGTCCTGTAGGTGCGTGCCGCCCGTCAGCGCCGCGCCGAAGCGGACGCGGGCGAGCGGGCCGGAGGCCTGCGACACCATGACGTCGAGCAGCCCGTCGTCGGGCTCGGCGTGCGGCAGCAGGGCCGTACCCCCGCCGATGCCCCGCCCGTTACCGATCCCGACCATGAGTGCGCGGGAGCGGCCGTCGGCCAGCACCCGGCCGTCGACCTCGACCCGCAGTCGCCAGCCGGTCGAGCGGAGCCCGGCCGCCACCGCCCCGACGGGATAGGCCAGCGGTCCGATCCGCGGCTTCCAGCGGCCGGCGGACGCGGCGGCCTCGGCCCCGACCCCGACGTGCACGGCGTTGATGACGACCCCGT
>JBBPYI010000125.1:0-5036 GCA_038200075.1 Mycobacteriales bacterium | reverse complement strand
GTCGCCTCCATGCTTGATCTGGACTACTCGCGCGAAGAGGGCCAGTGGTCGCCGAACAAGTACGGCGGGCGCGAGAACCTCGAGGCGGTGGAGTTCCTGCAGGAGATGAACGCCGTCGTCTACCGCCGCTCCCCCGGTGTCATGACGATCGCCGAGGAGTCCACTGCCTGGCCGGGTGTCTCCCGGCCGGTGCACCTAGGCGGCCTGGGCTTCGGCTTCAAGTGGAACATGGGGTGGATGCACGACTCGCTGGACTACGTCGCGCGCGAGCCGGTGTACCGCGGCTACCACCACCACCAGATGACGTTCTCGATGGTCTACGCCTACGCCGAGAACTACACGCTGCCGATCAGTCACGACGAGGTGGTGCACGGCAAGGGATCGCTGCTGCGCAAGATGCCGGGTGACCGGTGGCAGCAGCTGGCCAACGTCCGCGGTTATCTCGCCTTCATGTGGGCCCACCCCGGCAAGCAGCTGCTGTTCATGGGGCAGGAGTTCGCGCAGGAGTCGGAGTGGAGCGAGGAGCGATCGCTGGACTGGTGGCTGCTGGACCTGCCCGACCACCGCGGCGTAGCCCTGCTGGTCAAGGAGCTCAACGAGGTCTACAAGGCCACGCCTGCGCTGTGGTCCCAGGACGTCGACGCGGCGGGCTTCTCCTGGATCGACGCGAACGACTCTGCCGGCAGCGTCTTCTCCTTCCTTCGCTTCGGGACGGACGGCTCGGCCGTGGCCTGCATCAGCAACTTCGCAGGGGCCCCGCACGAGGGCTACCGGCTGGGGCTGCCGTGGGCCGGTGAGTGGCGCGAGGTCCTCAACACCGATGCCCCCGAGTTCCTCGGCAGCGGTGTCGGCAACTTCGGCGGCGTGCAGGCAAGCGAGGACAGCTGGCACGGACAGCCGGCCTCGGCTGTCCTGCGCATCCCGCCGCTCGGCACCGTGTGGCTCGCGAGCGGACCGCCGCCCGCAGGCTAGGTTCAGCAGCCCCAACTGCTGGAGGATCTGCTGTGCTCACCGCCCTGAAGGACCCTGGCCTGGTGGGTGTCGACGCGTCGCGTCTCGCGCGCATCGACACCCACCTGGCCCGCTACGTCGACGCCGGCAAGCTCGCCGGCTGGCAGGTGCACGTCAGCCGGCGCGGCCAGACGGTGCACTCCCAGGTGTACGGCAGCCGCGATCTCGAAGCCGGTCTGCCGGTCGAAGTTGACACGCTGTGGCGCATCTACTCGATGACCAAGCCGATCACGGCCGTGGTGGCGATGTCGCTCTACGAGCAGGCGCGCTTCTCGCTCAATGACGAGCTGTCTCGCTATCTGCCCGAGTTCGCCGATATGCGGGTCCTTGTCGGAGGCAATGCCGAGCAGCCTAAGACGGTCCCGGCCACCGAGCCGATCCGGCTGTGGCACCTGCTCAGCCACACGGCCGGGCTGACGTACGCGTTCACCCGCTCCAGCGTCCTCGACGAGGTCTACCGCCTGGCCGGCGCCGACCCCATCCAGGACCCCTCGGCGGACCTGGAGACCATGTGCGGTCGCTGGGCGTCGCTGCCGCTGATGTTCGAGCCGGGTACGGCGTGGAACTACTCGGTCGCCACCGACGTGCTCGGGCGGGTCATCGAGGTGATCACCGGCCAGACGCTGGAAGAGGCCTTCGCCGAGGTCGTGCTCGGGCCGCTGGGCATGACCGACACCCGCTGGTGGGTCGACGGATCCGACACGCAGCGCCTGGCCGCCCTCTACGTCCCGAATCCGGCGACCGGCGCAGCGCTGCGCTACGACGCCATGGGTGACATGGCGCTGGCCCCGCCGAAGATGCTCTCCGGAGGCGGCGGCCTGGTGTCCACGGCCGCGGACTACGCCCGCTTCACCCAGCTGCTGGCGCGTGGTGGCGAGCTCGAGGGCGTACGGATCCTGAGCCCTCGGACGCTGGCCTACATGACCCGCAACCACCTGCCCGGCGGCGCCTACCTGTCGCAGGTCGGGCGCGGCATGTTCGCCGAGACCGCCTTCGACGGGGTGGGTTTCGGTCTGGGCTTCGGCGTCACCGCAGAGCCGGTGGCCACCAAGGTGACCTCCTCGCCGGGCGAGTTCACCTGGGGTGGGTACGCCTCGACGGCGTTCTGGATCGACCCCGTCGAGGAGTTGACGTGCGAGTTCTACACGCAACTGGTCCCCTCCAGCACCTATCCAATCCGCACCGAGCTGCGCCAGCTCATCCAGGCAGCGCTGGTCGACTAGAACAGAGCGTTGGACAGCGACCGCCGTCCGGTCACGATGCGGGGGTCCTCTGGATCCAGCGCGTCGAACAGGCTGAGCAGGTGAGCGCGGGCCGCGTTGCGGTCGTCGCCGGTCGTACGCCGCACCAGCTCGACGAGGCGGCTGATGGCGTCGTCGATCCGCTCGGTGAGGACCTCCACATCGGCGGCGGCGGTCTGCGCGGCGACGTCGTCGGGAGCGGCGTCCGCAGCCGCGAGGACGGTCGGCGGGTCGGCGTCGATGCTGCGCTCGAGCAGCCGAGCCCAGGCCCGCCCTGCGATCGCCTCGGGGTGAGTGGGCTTGCGGGCCAGCAGCGCGTCGTAGGCCGCGGCCGCGGCGGCGTAGTCGCCGTCGGCCATCGCGTCCTCGGCAGCCAGCACCTCCGGGTCGGTGGGGACGGGCGGCGGCCCCTCCTCGGCCCCCGAAGCAGCCCCAGCAGCCCCAGGCAGACCGGCCTGGGCTGCGGCGGCCAGCACCTGCTCCAGGAACGCCTTCAGGTCCTGCTCGGGCAGCGCACCGGTGAACCCCTGGATGAGCCGACCCCCAAGGGCGAGCAGCACCGTCGGGATGCTCTGGATCTGCAGCTGGCCCGACAGGGCCTGGTTGGCGTCGACGTCGATTTTGGCGAGCACCCAGGCGCCGCCGGCCTCGTCGGCCAGCCGCTCCAGGATCGGCGAGAGCTGCTTGCACGGCCCGCACCAGCTGGCCCAGAAGTCGATCAGGACCGGCACGGTCAGGGAGCGCTGCAGCACCTCGGCCTCGAAGGTGGCCTCCGTGACGTCCAGGACGTAGGCGCTGGTCGAGGACGGCGGCGGGGCCGCGCCTGCGGCGGGGGGCCGCAGCGAGGACAGGTCGACGGCTCCGGCGATGTTGATGTCGGTGGGGCGCATGCTCATGACGCCATCTTGCCTGCTGCGGTCCGCGCCCGAGGCCGCAGGGCCTTCCGCGCGGTGACAGGATGGCCGCCATGGCCCACTGCACCTCCTGCGCCGGCATCCTTGACGAGTCGGGTCGCCATCCGTTGTGCACCGCCTGCGGCCGGGTCCACCACCGCGACCCCAAGGTGGGAGTCGGCGCCGTCGTGCTCGATGAGGCCGGCCGGCTACTGCTGGTCCGGCGCGGTGTCGGACCGGGCAAGGGCCTGTGGGCGCTGCCTGCCGGGTTCGTCGACGCCGGTGAGGATCCCCGCGCGGCGGCCGCACGGGAGACGCTGGAGGAGACCGGGCTCGTCGTGGACGTCGGCCGGATCATCGACGTCTATCCCACCGGCAGCACCACCGGGGCGTCGTTCTTCCTGGCCTTCGAGGCGCAGCTGGTGGGCGGGGAGCTGGCTGCTGCCGACGACGCCCTGGACGCAGCCTTCTTCGCCGCGGACGAGCTCCCCGAGCTGGCGTTCGCGTCGACGGCCGAGGCCGCCAAGGGCCTCATCGCTCGCGCGACAGCAGACCGCTGATCAGGACCAGCCCCATCAGCGAGGCCAGCACGGCGTACGCCCGATCCTGACTGGAGCGGGTACAGGCGTCACGGACCGGATCACCCGAGGACGGTGACCGAAGGGCCGCGACGGCGACCCGGTCCCCGCAGGCCGACGTCCGCGACACACCGGCGCCCACCAGGACGACCAGCGCGACGAGGCCGGCGAGCAGCAGGGCCTTGCGCTGTCGGGGGCTCAGCGGCGCAGCCTCCGCACGAGGAGCACCAGCACAACCAGGCCTGCGACGACGGGAGCCAGGCGCTTCAGCACCGGCGCGCCCGCCGTGCCGAGCAGGTCGATCGCCTCGGCGGGCGGTCGCACCGGGGTCGGACGGGGGGCTGCGGGGGCCGCGGCGACGTCCTCGACCGCGGGCGCGGCGACCTCCGGCGTACCGGCCTTGATCTCCTCCGACAGGCAGGCCGCGAACTGGTCGACCAGCTTGGCGCTGACGTCGGCGAGCACGCCCCGGCCGAACTGCGCCGGCTTGCCGGTGACGTTGAGGTCGGTGTCGACCTCGATCTCGGTGCTGTCGCCCTTGTCGATGAGCCGGCACGTGATGAGCGCCTTGGCGGTGCCGGTGCCGCGGGTCTCCTTGCCGCTGCCGTCGATGACCGCGGTGTGGGTCGCCTCGTCTTTGGACACGAACGCCGCCTTGCCTCCGTAGGTCAGGTTGATCGGCCCGACCTTGACCTTCACCGTGCCCTCGAAGTTGTCGCCCTCGAACGTCGTGAGGGTGGCGCCGGGCATGCAGGGCGCGATGCGCTCGACGTCGAGCAGCACCTTCCACGCCTCGCCAACCGGGACGGGGACGGTGAACCGGTTCTCGAGCTTCATCGTGCTCCTTCGTCGAGGGCGTGCAGGTCGGCCGGGGGGTCGAGGTCGTCGGGTGAGCCGATGTCGGTGCAGTCCACCTGGACCACCAGCTCGGGGTGCGCGCGCAGCCAACCGCGGGCACCCTCGTCGCCGACGGCGGCGAGCGCGACGCCCGCCCAGGTGCAGCGGTCGAGCAGGACCGGGTTGCGGGCCTTTCCGGCGTACGTCGCGACCGCCGCCGTGGCCCCGCCTGCGTGAGCGGCGCGCAACCGCTGCACGACCTCGGGGCCGACCTGCGGCTGGTCCACCAGCGCGACCAGGCAGGCTGCCGGCGAGTCGGAGAGGGCGGCCAGTCCTGCGCGCAGGGACGCCCCCATGCCGGTCTCCCAGTCGGTCGCGTGCACCACCTGCGCACCGTCGCACAGCGCCCTCACCTGCTCGGACGCTGCCCCTACGACGACGACAACCGGGTCGCACCCGCCCTCGTGCAGGAGCCG
>JBBPYI010000124.1:0-11866 GCA_038200075.1 Mycobacteriales bacterium | reverse complement strand
GACCAGACCGCATGGGTTCTGGCCGCCCATCCTGCTCTCGTGCGTCCCCGCGCCGACTTCCGGCCCCACTGCCGAACCCTCGAACTGGCGGATATCTGCGCCCAGACCGGATCCCGCCAGTCCGGACCTGCCGAACGAGGGGGCGGCGCTCGCCCGCAGGACAGGGTCGCTCGGTTAGGGCAGCGGCGCGGTCAGCTCGATGTTGATGTCGTCCGGGTCCTGGAACGACAGGATGGCCATCCCGGCGTCGGTCATGTCCTTGATCTCGCCGTGGGTGATGCCGGCGCCGCTGAGCGCGGTGGCGGCCCGCTCCAGGTCGGCCCGAGACTCAACGGCGAAGCTGACATGGTCCAGACCTGTGCGCTGTGGGTCGAAGGCGCTGCTGCCGACGGGACGCAGACCGAACAGGGTTCCCTGCGGGGTTTGGTAGACGGTCCCGCCGTAGGACTTCTCGGGAGACTCGTTCACGCCGGGCTCGTCGACATCGTCAGAGGTGTCGATAGCGGTCGGCCATCCGAAGACGTCGTCGTAGAAGGCCTTGGACCGCGCGATGTCGGTGACGGTGAGCCGGACGTGGGAGAAGCCGGAGCTGTTGATAAGAGACATGCGTCGACTCCTACCCAGCCCGACCCTCATGCATGTGGGCAGGCTTGGCGCCAGTTCGCTGCGCAGACCCGGGTGTGACTCGGGTCGGGCCGGGCAGCGATCCGGGCTCCTGACCCCGGCACGCTAAGAAGAGCGAATCAAGAAGGGGGTCGTCTACAAAGGGACCGCGCGACCAGCGTTGCTGTCGGCTCTTCGGCGTCGTCCGAGCGGGCATGAGACCGGCTATGCGTCACCTCCATCCCCCTGCGGTGCGGCCGCTGCGTTGCCACGCCCCGCGGATCAGCACCCGAGGGTGTGGCCTCGACGTGGCGCCCTTGAGGGTCGCCGGCACGGGCTAACCACCGTGGCGTGGCCGAGGGGTACGACGGTGTTCGTGTCGCAGTTCGTCCCGGTGCAGTGCTACGAGCAGGTCTTGCCCGCCGGCCGCCACGGTCTTGGCTCCCAGCTGTTGCGGTCTTGCCCGTGGTCCGACGGTTCTTGCCCGTGGCCGGTGGTCCTAGGGGTTGAGTCGTACTAGGTGACGCGGCCTTGTCGAGGAACAGCACCCCCCGGTGCGCCAGCGACGCCGCGCCCGGGCGGGCCACCCCGCTGCCGCCACCCACGATGGAGGAGACCGTGGCGGTGTGGTGCGGATCCTGGAACGGCGGCCTGGACACCAGGGGCTGGTCACCCGGCAGGGTGCCGGCCACCGAGTGCACCGCCGTGACCTCGAGCGCCTCGTCGAGCAGCAGCGCCGGCAGCAGGGCCGGCATCCGCTCGGCCAGCATCGTCTTGCCGCTGCCCGGCGGTCCGAGCAGCAGCAGGTGGTGACCACCGGCCGCGGCCACCTCGACAGCGGTGCGGCCGTCGACCTGACCGGCGACATCGAGCAAGTCCAGCGCAGGCCTGTCGTCCTGGACGGCGGCGGGCGCCGGGGGCAGCGTCTCGTCGTAGTCCTCGCCGGTCAGCAGCGCCACCAGGTCGCGCAGGGACCCGACCCCGCGGGCCGACACACCGGGCAGCAACCGGGCCTCGGCGAGGTTGGCCAGCGGCACGACGACCCGGTCGATGCCGGCACGGGCGGCAGTCAGCACCGCCGGCAGCACCCCCGGCACCGCCCGGACCCGGCCGTCGAGTCCGAGCTCGCCCAGCAGCACCCGGCCCAGGAGCGCCTGCGCCGGGACGGCACCGCTGGCCGCCAGGACCGACGCCGCCAGGGCCAGGTCGAAACCGCTGCCCCGCTTGGGCAGCGACGCGGGTGACAACGCCAGCGTGATGCGGTTGCCGGGCCAGACCTGCCCGCTGTTGACGACCGCGGCCCGCACCCGGTCGCGGGCCTCGGCCAGGGCCGCGTCCGGCAGTCCGATCACCGTCAGGCCGGGCAACCCCTGGGCCAGGTCGGCCTCGACCTCCACGACCTGGCCGTCGAGCCCAACCAGACCCACGGCGTACGCCCTCGCCAGCGCCATCAGAACGCGCCCTTGAGGTGGGTCAGGACCGGGGCGTAGCCCCGCCGCCGCACGATCGCAACGACGTCGAAGCGCAGGTCACCGGCCCCGGGCGGCCGCCGTTCGGCCAGCCAGCGACAGGCCACCAGCCGCACCTTCGCCGCCTTCTTGACCCCGACGGCCTCGGCCGGCGCACCGAAGCCGGTGCCCGAACGGGTCTTGACCTCCACGAAGACCACGGTGCCGTCGGGTTCGCGGACCACCAGGTCCAGCTCCCCCTCGCGGCAGCGCCAGTTGCGGTCGAGCACCTGCATGCCGGCGGCCAGCAGATGCTGCTCGGCCAGCTGCTCGCCGTATCGCCCCAGGGCCTGTGTCGCTGTCTCGTCCATGCCGACGACCCTGTCCGGTCCGGGCGGGCACCGAAAGCCTCGAGTGCCAACCTGTGGACAGACGCACGGCTGTGGACAGGTGCGCTACCGCTTCGGCAGGCGAGCCCCGGACACGACCTGCTGGTCCTCGCTGGAGCCTTCGATCGGCGCGTCGCCGCTGTCCGGAGCCGGACCGGTGTCGCCGTGCCCGGACGACGGCCCGCCTGCAGTCGACATCCGCGCGGCGCCTGCCTCGAGGTCGGTCTCGACCGACTCCCCCGCCGGGACCGAGCCCAGCGACCCGGGAGCCCGTTGGGCCTTGCCGGCGCTCAGGGTGCCCAGCGAGCCGGCCGGTGAGGGGTCGATGCCGGGCGTACGCCCCAGCGCTGCTGGGTGTGACGGGGCCTGGGGGTCCCCCGCGCCGACGTTCATGTCGGACAGCTCAGGCGCAGCCGGGGGCTCCGGGTGGTCGGGCGTCGGCGACATCGGCTCGGCCTTGGCCTGGTTGGTGTCCGGGCTGCCCTGCCCACCGGGCTCGGTGCGGTCGCCGAGGGTGACCGGACCGTCGCCCTCGGGCTGGCTGGCGCCGCCGGGCTCGTCGGCGTTGGGGGTGTCGTCAGGGGTGGTGGCCATGAGGCGCCACTACCCGCCGAGCGAGGGCCGACCCCCCGGCAGCTCCAGATCGGGCTTCTCGAGCTTCTCGACGTTGACGTCCTTGAAGGTCAGCACCCGCACCGACTTCACGAAGCGCGCCGGTCGGTACATGTCCCACACCCACGCATCGGTGAGCGTCAGCTCGAACCAGACCTCACCGTCGGACGTACGGGGCTGCACGTCGACGGCGTTGGCAAGGTAGAAGCGCCGTTCGGTCTCGACGACGAAGTCGAACTGCCGGACGATGTCGCGGTACTCCCGGTAGAGCTGCAGCTCCATCTCGGTCTCGTACTTCTCGAGGTCCTCTGAGCTCACGCCGTCACCGCCATCTGCTCATCCAACCGCAGGCGCGCCGCGCGCACGTTCACGTACGAGAATCGGTGCTCAGGGCAGGGTCCGAGCCCGTGGAGGGCAGCAGTGTGCTCCGGGGTGATGTAGCCCTTGTGCCGGGCGAAGTCGTACGCCGGCCAGCGATCGTGCAGCTCGACCATCAACCGGTCCCGGGTGACCTTGGCCAGCACGGAGGCGGCGGCCACGCAGGCCGCGACCCGGTCGCCCTTCCAGACCGCGAGCGCCGGCGCGGGCATCCCGCCGATGGCGAAGCCGTCGGTCAGGACGTAGGAGGGACACGGGTCCAGCCGCGCGACGGCCTGTCGCATGGCCCGGATGTTCATGACGTGCAGCCCGTGCGTGTCGACCTCGGCGGCCGGCACCACGACCACCGCCCAGGCGAGCGCCCGCGCGACGACCTCGTCGTAGGCCTTCTCCCGGGCCGCCGCGCTCAGCAGCTTGGAGTCGGCCAGACCCGGCACCTCACCTCGCCGGCCGGTGGGCAGGACGCACGCAGCCACCACCAGCGGACCGGCGCAGGCCCCGCGGCCGGCCTCGTCGGCGCCGGCGACGTGCGGGAAGCCGTTGCGCTGCAGCACCCGCTCCAGGGCCCAGAGGCCGTTCTCGGAGCGCACGACCGGTCGCGGCGCTAGCACGCCAGCGCCGTCACGCCAGCAACCGGTCGAGCAGGTCCGGCAGCTCAGCCGGGAAGAACGTCTCCCCCGTGGTGCGCAGCTCGGCCAGGGGCCACCAGCGATGACCGGTGATGCCGGGGTCGGGCGTGTCGGTGACCACCTCATGGCCGGGCACCCGCAGCAGGAAGTAGTGCTCGTGCTGGCGGTAGTCCCCGCCGAGGAAGGTGAACAGCGCAACCCGCTCGTGGACCGGCTCGCCGAGCCCGGCGGCATCGACCCGCAGCCCGGTCTCCTCGACCAGCTCGCGCGCGGCCGCCTCCGCGGGGACCTCACCGGGCTCGAGCCCGCCACCGGGGGTGATCCACCAGGCGCCCCGCTCGGGAGTGCTCGGGTCGCTGCCGTGCAGCAGCAGCAGCCGGCTCTCGTCGTCGACAAGCAGCACCCTGGCGGCGCGGCGGTCCTGTGGCACGCCCGTCACCCTAGGACAGCGCTGCGTCAGAACCGCTCAGTTCCACCGGTCGAACGGCTCGTCGACCCGCTCCCCCGCCAGCACCCGCGGCAGCAGGGTCGCGACGCCGGTCGGATAGGTGCGCCCGGCGTACGCCGTCAGCTCCGCGGGGGTCCACCAGCGCTGCCCGAGGATGGTCCCGACCTCGGCGCCGCTGAGCACGGGCGGCGTTGCGGTGAGGTCGGTGACCCGCACGACGCGCCCGTGGCAGCGCGTCACGTGGCGCTCGCCGCGCCAGGTGAAGGTCGACTCCTGCGTCCACAGCAGCGGTCCGACCGCCGCCGGATCCACGCTGAGTCCGGTCTCCTCGCGGACCTCACGCACCAGTGCGTCGACCTCGGTCTCACCCTGCTCGACGCCCCCGCCCGGCAGCTCCCACCAGCGCAGTCCGGGCTCGCCGGGATCGGCCGAGTCCAGCAGCAGCAGCCGTCCCGCCGGGTCCACCAGGAACCCCTTGGACGACAGCCGCACTAGCGGTGGCGTCGACGTCTGCGCCGCAGGAGCGTCAGTGGCAGGGCCCCGACGAGCCCGAGGGCGTACGGCGTGGCCGTCAGCCCGTAGGCCGGCAACGGGCCCAGTGCGGCGTTGAACGTCTCGGGCACCGACAGCACCTTCGCGCGGTCCAGCGGCCAGACGATCACGAAGGCGCGGCCGATGACCTTGTCCTGCGGCACGGTGCCCTGGTTCTCGTCCTCGATGTGGAAGCGCGAGTCGCTGGAGCTGCCGCGATGGTCGCCCATCACCCACAGCCGGCCCGGGGGCACCAGCACGCCCTCGGCGCCGGTCGGGCACAGCACCTCGCCGGTGCCGGCCGAGCAGAACGGCATCTTGTCGTCCTCGAAGACGTACGGCTCGTCGAGGGCGACCGGACGGGGCGCGCCCTTGGGCTGCACGGTGACCTGGCCATTGGTGCAGCAGGCCACCCGGTCGCCCGGGATGCCGATGACGCGCTTGATGAAGTCCTTCTCACCCGGCGCACCGACGCCGATGGCGCTGCTGACGGCCCGCAGCACCCTGGCCACGCCGTTGGCGGGCGGGGCGAGCTCGGTCTCGGGGGTGAAGGAGTCCAGGCCGTTGAAGACCACGATCTCGCCGCGGTGGATGTCGCGGAAGTCGTAGACCAGCTTGTTGACCAGCACCCGGTCGCGCAGCTCAAGGGTCTGCTGCATCGAGCCGGACGGGATGTAGAAGGCCTGTACGAGGAAGGCCTTGATGAGCAGCGCCAGCAGGAAGGCGATGATCACCAGGAACGGCAGCTCCTTGAAGAACGAACCGCCCTTGCGACCACCTGCAGCGTGCTTGCCAGGCGGGGTCTCGTCCCCACCTGCGTGGGCGGTGGCGAGGTTTTCAGAGCTGGTCACGCCCACCCCAACGGGTTGACTGGGCCGACAGTGCCGGCCTGACGGACGGGACGGCTCAGGCCTCGGCGGGAGCCGACGGCGCGGCCGCCGCAGTGGACGACGGGGCAGGCGCCGGAGTGCCGGCGGTGGCCGAAGCGGTCGTCGTGCTGGCCTTGGCCGGCACCGCGAAGCGCTTCTCCTTGATCTTGGCCTTCTTGCCCCGCAGCTCGCGCAGGTAGTAGAGCTTGGCGCGCCGAACGTCACCGTGGGTGACGACCTTGATCTCCTCGATGACCGGGGTGTGCACCGGGAAGGTGCGCTCCACGCCGACGCCGAAGCTGACCTTGCGGACCGTGAAGGTCTCGCGCACGCCGCCACCCTGGCGGCGGATGACGACGCCCTGGAAGTGCTGCACGCGGGAGCGGTTGCCCTCGACGACGCGGACGCCGACGTCCAGCGTGTCGCCGGGGCGGAAGTCGGGGACGTCGGTGCGCAGCTGCGCGGCGTCGAGCGCGTCCAGGACGTTCATGGTGTGGCTCCCTCGTGCGGCAGGGCGCGCGGAGGCGCCGATGCCGGATGGCGATGCGTACGGTGGGCTGGCGCGCACCCGTGCGGGCGGCGCAACAGCCCTCTACTCTGCCACAACCTCCGGCGGGCTCGCCGCCAGCAGGTCAGGGCGCCGGTCGGCCGTACGCGCGTGTGACTGCTCGCGGCGCCAGGCCGCGATCCGGGCGTGATCGCCGGACTGCAGCACGGCCGGCACCTGCAGCCCGCGCCACGCTGCGGGCCGGGTGTAGACCGGCCCTTCCAGCAGGTCCTGCATCGCGCCGGGCGCGAAGGAGTCGTCGCGGTGGGACTCGGCGTTGCCCAGCACCCCGGGCAGCAGGCGTACGACCGCCTCCACGACCACCAGCACCGCGACCTCCCCGCCCGCGAGGACGTAGTCGCCAAGGCTGACCTCGATGACCCGGAACCGCTCGGCGGCGTCGACGAGCACGCGGCTGTCGATGCCTTCGTAGCGCCCGCAGGCGAAGACCAGCCAAGGCTCTGCGGTCAGCTCCTGCGCCAGCGCCTGGGTGAGCGGCCGTCCGCTCGGGGTGGGGACGAGCAGGACCGGGCGCAGGTCGCTGCCGCCGAGCACCGCGTCCAGTGCCTGGCCCCACGGCTCGGGGGTCATGACCATGCCCGGGCCGCCGCCATACGGACTGTCGTCGACGGTGCGGTGCACGTCGGTCGTCCAGGTGCGCAGGTCGTGCACCCGCACCTCGAGCAGACCGCGGTCCTGGGCCTTGCCGAGCAGCGACACCCCCAGCGGGGCGAGGTAGTCGGGGAAGATCGTGACGACGTCGACGCGCACCACTACTCCTCCGGGTCGGGCGCGCTGTCCGTGAGGTCGAGCAGCCCCTCGGGCGGGTCGACGGTGAGCGTGCGGCCCGCGACGTCGACCTCCGGGACCATCGCCTTGACGAACGGCACGAGCAATTCGTTGCCGTTGTCGGCGCGGCGTACGACCAGCACGTCGCCGTGGGGCAGATGCAGCACGTCGACCACCTCGCCCAGCGCAGCGCCGCCGATCAGCACGGCGGTCATGCCCCGCAGGACGTGGTCGTGGAACTCGTCCTCGTCCTCCGGAGCCGGCAGTGTGCGCGCGTCGACCTGCAGCAGGGTGCCGCGCAGCAGCTCGGCGTCATTGCGATCGGCGCTGCCGACGAACCCGACCATCAGCCGGCCGTTCTGCGAGCGCGCGGTCTCGATGACCAGCGGTCCGCGCTCGGGCGGGTCGGTCAGCAGTACCGCGCCCTCGGCGAAGCGCTGCTCGGGGTCGTCGGTGCGGACCTCGACGGTCACCTCGCCCTTGATGCCCTGCGGCTTGCCGATCCGGCCCACCACCAGCAGGTCGTCGGGGCCGGGAGGGGTATCGACCGGGGCGACCCCGGCACCCCTCTCGGGTGCCGGGGTCGTCGGGCGTACGGGCCGGCGGGGGCCGGCGACGCGCGCCAAGGCCTAGCGGACCTCGTCGGTGTCGACCACGTCGACGCGCAGGCCCTTGCCGCCCAGGGCGGTCATGACCGTGCGCAGCGCCTTCGCGGTCCGGCCGCTGCGGCCGATGACCTTGCCCAGGTCCTCCGGGTTGACCCGCACCTCGAGGGTGCGGCCGCGCCGATTGGTGACCAGCTCGACCTCGACGTCGTCGGGGTTGTCGACGATGCCCTTGACCAGGTGCTCAAGGGCGTTCTCGAGCACGCTCAGGCCTGGTCGGGCGCGGAGGTGGCCGTGTCGGCAGCGCTGGCCGCCGCGGAGGCAACGGCCTCACCGGTGCCTCCGGTGCCGGCCTCGGGCGCGACGGAGGAGTCCGTCGTCACCGGGGCGGGCGTCGCGTCGGCCGGGACCGTGGTCTCACCCTCGACGGGGGCCGAGCCCTCGGCGGGGGCCGCCGACGTGGTGGCGCCGGCCGGCGGGGCGGCGTGCCCGGCCGGGGCGGTGTCGTCGTTGGCGGTCGTCTTCGGAGCCGCCTTCTTCTTCGGGGTGGTCGCTGCGCCGGCAGCGGCCTCGATCCCCTCGCGGGCGGCCGCCTCGAAGGCGACCTTCTTGTCGACCTTGGGCTCGGCGACGAGCATGGGCGGGGGAGCCGGCAGGTTCTTGAACTTCTGCCAGTCGCCGGTGACCTTGAGGATCGCGGCCACGGGCTCGGTCGGCTGCGCGCCGACGCTGAGCCAGTAGGCCGCGCGGTCGGCGTCGACCTCCATGAAGGAGGGGTTCTCCTTGGGGTGGTACTTGCCGATCGTCTCGATGACGCGGCCCTCGCGCTTGGTGCGCGCGTCGGCGACGACGATGCGGTAGTACGGGGCGCGCATCTTGCCGAGACGCATGAGCTTGATCTTGACTGCCACGGGCGTTGGTGCTCCGGTCGTGTGATGGGGTGGCCGCCGGCGGTGCGCGTGGGGGTGCGCGGCCGGTGGCGGTCTGCGGACACGCCGAGGACGGGTAGAGGGCCGTCGACAGCGGTAGCTCGCCGGACAGTCTGCCAGATCACCCGCCCGCCTCGAGACAGCAGCTCTGTCTCGCCGGGCCGGTGAGGTGAGGTCGCCCACAACCGGGCCATCCGGCCCGCCGGCACCGGACACTGTCAGCGTGACCGCCGTGCTGACCGAGCCCACCACGCCGTGGCGCACCCCGGGGCTCGCGGCGCTGTTCACGGCCTCGACCACGGCCCGCCTCGCCAATGAGGCCGCGCGCATCGCGGTGGTGCTGCTGGTGTTGGCGCGGACGTCCTCGCCCGCGCTGGCCGGCACCGTCGTCGGGGCGCTGGCGCTGCCGGCCCTGCTGACCGGGCCGGTCCTGGGCGCGTGGCTGGACCGGACCCGCCGCCGCCGGGCGGTCTTCGTCACCAACCAGGTGCTGCTGCTCGTGGTGCTCATCGCCCTGCTCGCGGTGACCGGCCGGGCGCCCGCCTGGGTCGTGGTGTCGCTCGGCCTGGTCGCCGGCGTGACGACGCCGGTGCTGACCGGCGGCTTCACCGGGTTGATCGCCCCGCTGGTGCCGCAGCCTTTCCTGCGCAGGGCGTACGGCGCGGAGGCCACCTCCTACAACCTCGCCGGGGTCATCGGCCCGGCCGCGGCAGGCGCGCTGGCTGCCGCTGCCTCCCCCGAGGTCGCGGTCGGCGCCACCGCGGCCGTGAGCTTCCTGGCGCTGCTGGCGGTCCTGCGGGTCCCGATGCCCACGGCGCCGGCCGACCCGGACCGCGGCAGCCTGGTGGGCAGCGTCCTGACCGGTCTGCGCCTGCTGGTGCGGGTGCCGGAGCTGCGCGCCGTCACGGTCGCCACCACCTTGTCGTTCACCGGCATGGGCGCGTTGCCGGTGGTCTTCCCTTTGCTGGCCGTGCAGGTGGGTCAGCCTGCGGCAGCCGGTGGCGCGCTGTTCAGCGCCTTCGCGCTCGGAGCCCTGGCAGGCAGCGCGGTGCTCGCCGCCCGCCAGACCACGACCGAGCCGCTGCGGCTGGCCTTCTTCGGCATCACCGGGCTCGCGGTCGCCTTCGCGGCGGTCGCGGCAGCGCCGACCTTCCTGATCGCCCTGGTGCTCGTGGCGCTCGCCGGCGCGATGGAGGGCCCCACGCTGGCCTCGACCCTGGCCGTGCGGGCGGCCCACAGCCCCGCCGCCCTGCAGACCCAGGTGGTCACGACCGCAGCAAGCCTGAAGTTCGGCGGCTTCGCCGTAGGCTCGGCGCTGGCGGGGCTCGTCGTCGCGGCGTACGGCGTGCGGGTCGGCCTGCTCGCCCTCGCGGGCATGCAGGTCCTCGGACTGGTCCTGGGGCTGCTCGCGCGTTCACCCCGTCGCCGGGTCCGCTGACGCCAGGTCCACCGACCCCTAGGGTGGCGGCGTGCCCGTGACCGACCGCCCCTGGACGCGCACGATCCTGGCCATCCTGCTGCTCATCACCGGGGCCGCCGCCTTGCTGTCGATGAGCGGGGCCGGGCCCGCGGTCGCCGGTCCGACCGAGGGCCCCGAGCTGACGTCGTCGTTCACCGTCGCGCGCCCCCTGGTGGAGGCGACCCCCGCCGACCCGGTCGCGCCCGGACCGGCGATGCGCCGCACGGGAACCAACGACGACGGGTGGGCGACGTACCGGCTGGCAGCCGGTCGGCTCCCGGACCGGCTGGAGCTCGGGGCCGGCTTCCGCGGCGAGATCAGCTGGCTGCAGGGTGACCTCGTGCGCAAGGCCCGCATCTTCGTGCCGCGCTCTGCCGAGGCGGCCGGGGCTCCCCTGCTGGTGTCGCTGCACGGCCTGGGCACGTCGTTGCGCAAGGTCGAGGAGCAGCAGCGCTGGTCGACGCTGTCGATGCAGCAGGGCTTCGTCCTCGTCTGGGGCGCCGGCTACCGGGGCTCGTGGAACGCCGGGCCCTGCTGCGGCGCGGCCTCGATCAAGGGCGTGGACGATCTCGGGTACCTCGACACGCTGCTCGCTGTCACCGGGGCGCTGCACGCCGTGGACCCCCGTCGCGTCGAGCTCGCGGGCTTCAGCAACGGCGCGATGATGGCCTACCGCTACGCCTGCGGACGGCCGGGCGTCATCGCTGGTGTGCTCGCCGTCTCCGGCACCAACACCGCCCCCTGCACCCCGTCCACGGCCACGGCCGTCCTGGCCGTGCATGGCGCCCAAGACCCCACGGTCCCGCTGGCGGGCCTGCGCTACAGCGCCTCGCTGCGTACGTCGCTGCCGCCCGCACGGCAGGCTGCGAGCCAGTGGCAGGCGACCGGCGCCGGCGTGCGCATCGTGGTCCTGCAGGACTTCGCGCACGGCTGGCCGACGACCTCGAACGGCGGCTACGACACGACCGGCGAGGGCTGGCGCTTCCTCAAGGGCCACCCCCGGCCGTAGGGCCTACTTGGGGCGACGCAACCCGAAGGGGTCGGGGCCGTTCGCCGGCGGCTGACCGAGCCCGGGCGGCAGCTGGAACCCGGCCGGCAGCTGCGGCATCCCCTGGGGTGTGCCCTCGGGCAGCGCCTTGGGTGCGCCCGCCTTGGCCGAACCGGCCTTGGACGGACCGCCACCGGCTCGGCCCGGCCCCTTCTTGCCCTTCTTGCCCTGAGCCTGCTGCCGCTTGGCCTTGCGCCCGGCGCCTGGCAGGCCCGTCATCCCGGCCATGCCGCCCATCTGCTTCATCATCTTCTGCGCGTCGTAGAACCGGTCCACCAGGTTGTTCACCTCGGTGACCGTGACCCCGGAGCCCTTGGCGATGCGCAGGCGCCGCGATCCATTGAGGATCTTCGGAGTGCGGCGCTCCTGCGGCGTCATCGACCGGATGATGGCGGCGATGCGGTCGAGATCCTTGTCGTCGACCTGGGCGAGGGCTTCTTTCATCTGGCCCATGCCGGGAAGCATGCCGAGCAGGCTCGTCAGCGAGCCCATCTTCTTGACCTGCATCATCTGCTCGAGGAAATCCTCGAGGTCGAAGTCCTTGCCCTCCATCATCTTGCCGGCCATGCGCTCGGCGGTGTC
>JBBPYI010000123.1:0-3240 GCA_038200075.1 Mycobacteriales bacterium | reverse complement strand
TCGTCGACGCCACGCTGCATCGCGACGTTGCAGCAGCCGCCGGCGTTCCACGAGCCGCCGATCCCGGCTGGATAGGCCAGCGTGACGCCTTCCCGGCGCAGTCCGTCCAGTCCCAGCCCAACGGCTACCTCCCTGGCGCTGCCGACGTCCTGGTGCAGCACGACCAGCAGGGCGGCCTTGTTGCCAGGTGTCAGTCCGAGCGCGGGGAGCAGGAAGTACGCACGCTGCTCGTCGCCGACCCGCAGATCGACGATGCGGCTGTCACCGGCCGGAGCGCCGGGTCCGATGAGCTTGCCCGGCGTCGGAGGCGGTGACGCGGGGACGGGCAGGGCCTCGGCCCGAGCCTGTGGCACCACCGAGCGCTCAGGGCTGCCGGACAAGGCGGAGGGCACCAGAGCGGCCAGCACCACCAGCACGACCAGCGCGGCGACTGCAGCGGAGCGCGGGATGCGCGCGGCCGCGGTCCGGGCCCGACGCAGACCGGCCGGATGCGGCACCGGACGGCGGTGAACCGCCGGAGCTGCCCGCCGGGCCATCGCTACCGGGCCAGCAGGTGGTCGTCGAGGAAGGCCAGCGTGCGCCGGGACGCATCGAGGCCGGCCCAGCCGTGTCCGGCCTCGGGGACCAGCTGAGCCTGCACGCTGCCGCCGCCGCGGCAGCCGGCCCACTGGCGGAGCTCGGCGTCGACGAGCTCGGAGGTGGCGGGCACGGCATTGCAGCCTGCGCTGCGCGTCAGGATCCCGAGGCTGCTGATGACCGGACGGGGCGCCAGCCCCAGCGCCGCGATGAAGCGCGGACGGTTCAGGCCGATCGTGCCGTCGAGCTTGCCGTGCAGGGCGAGCACATCGGGGGTGGTGATGCTGCTGCCGCAGTCACTCTCGAGGGAGCCGCTGACCACAACGGCGACCGCGAGCTGGCCGGGCCGCTGGCATACGTAGCGGTAGGTGAGCATGGCGCCGCTGGAGTAGCCGACCAGGGCCGTGCGCGAGGCGTCGACGGGGGTCTGCTTCGCCGCGTCGTCGAGCAGCGCGTCGAGGAAGGCGACGTCGTTGACGCCCTTGGTGCGGCTGCTGCCGCAGCACTTGCCGGCGTCCCAGGAACGGTCCACGCCGGCGGGATAGGCCAACGTGGCCCCGCTGCGCCGCAGCTGCTGCAGACCGGTCTCGGTGGCCACTCCGGCCGGCGTCCCACCCTCTTGGTGCAGCACGACGACCAGCGCGCTACGGGCACCCTTGGCCAACCCCAGGGCGGGCTCCAGGAGGTAGGTGCGCTGGCGGCCGTCGACGGTCAGGGCGACATCACGCGACTCGGTGCCCTGCGCCGCCTGAGCCGGTGGCCGCCCGGCAGAGGTGGCGCTGCAGGCGGTGGCGAGCACGGCGAGGCCGGCCAGCACCGCAGGGAGCAACCGGCGCAGAGGGGTGCGCGCGGGACGGCGGGCAGACACGGGTCAGGGGCTCCAGCTCTGTGGTGCGGGGGGTGGACGGCGGGGTCCATAATCGCATGCGAGCTGTCCCCATCCGGGTGCTCGGCGGCTAGGACTGGGGGACCTGAGCCGAGCAGCTGGCAACCCCCAAGACCTGGACCCCGGCGGCAGCCGTGACGCGTTCCTCCGCGGCGACCGTCTGCAGGTCCAACCCGGCCGGGTCGGGGGCCAGGATCAGCGCTGCGCCCGATCCCAGCACGGCCAGTAGCAGTCCGAGCCCGGTCGGGTCGCTCAGCGATGCGGCGAGCAGGACCCGGTCGTCGGGGCCGCTGTCGACAGCCGCAAGTGCAGCCCTCGAGCCGGCGACCTCGACCTGCCAGCCTGCGGGGACAGGACCACCCCAGTGGTCGGCGTACGACGGGACCTCGCGCGCGAAGTCGGTCGCCAGCGTCGGCACGACCGCCGTCGGGGCGCCCAGGGGGTGGCCGGACAGCACCAGCACCTCGTCGACCCCAGCATCCAGGGCCGCTTCGGCGTACGCCCCGGCGACGAACGCGGCGTCGCAGCCGGCGAGCTCGGCCGGGTCGGCGGCCAGCACAACCTGCGCGCCGGTCGCGACGCCGGCGAGCAGCACCGCGATGCTCTGCCAGTGCAGCGGCAGCAGCAGGCCGATCCGCTCGGGGGAGCCGAGCCCGTCCACCATCAGGTTGGCGGTCTTGGCGACCCAGTTGGCGGTCGTCGCACCGGACAGCTCCACCCGGGCCGGTCCGTCGCGCAGCGTCAGCAGCGGCTGGGCGGGTTCGCGCTCACCGACCAGGCCGGCGGTGGCGACGCTCAGGCTGCGCAGGGGTCCTCCGCCGCGGTGCGCACCGCCGGCGAGGCCGACGCCGAGGGCGTGCGAGCCGGCGCCGGCTTGCCCGTGACCGTCACTGGCTTCGTGCCGGTGTAGTCGGCGCCGACCACGACCTGCAGCGTCCGGCCCAGGCTCGGGTCCAGCTCGGTGTTCGCGCCCGGGATCGAGGCGGCCAGGGTGCGGGCCGAGTCGGCCTTGTCGGGCCCGTGGAAGACGGTCGTGCGGGCCGCGCCGGTGCCTCGGTTGCCGGGGGCGCCGACCATCTGGAAACCGGCCGCCTCCAGGTCGACGAAGGCCTTGCGGCCGATCCCGGAGATCCCGGCGCCGTTGAAGACCTGCACGCGTACGGCTGACGGGTCCACGGTCAGCGCCTGCGCGGCGCCGCCGGCGCTCGGGGCCGGCTCGGGGGTGTCGGGGGACACGTCCCGACGCAGCTGGTCGGACAGGGCGGCCAGGCCCGGCTCGTCGAGCAGCACGACCGACTGGCGCTGGCGTACGCCGTTGATGTCGGCGATCGGCGCGGTGGTGAAGATGACGCCGCCGGCGCTGAAGGACCGGAAGCGCAGCGCCAGGTCCTGCAGGTCGTTGATGGACAGGGCCTTGTCGACGTCTAGCGACTCGGTCGCGGCGGTGATGACGCCGTTGAGCTTGAGCGGGTTGGCCAGCGTGCCGGCCGACAGCACCTTCCGCACGATCGCCCCGATGAACTGCTGCTGGCGCCGGATCCGGTCGACGTCGCCGTTCGGCAGGCCCTTGCGCTGGCGCACGAACGCCAGCGCCTGGTCGCCCTGGATGACCGAGCGGCCGGCCGGCAGGTCGATGCCGGAGTCCTTCTCCTTGGCCGCCTCCGTCAGGCACACCTCGACGCCGTCGAGGCGGTTCACGATCGTCTGGAAGCCGTCGAAGTCGACCTGCATGTAGCGGTCGATGGTCAGGCCGGTCAGGCTCTCGATCGTGCTGATGA
>JBBPYI010000122.1:0-5340 GCA_038200075.1 Mycobacteriales bacterium | reverse complement strand
GTCCCAGCGACGGCCCGCCTTCGAACAGGACGCCGTTGACGAACAGCGCCGGCGTCCCCTCGACCCCGCTGGCGACCCCGCTGTCGAAGTCGTCGCGGACCTTCTGGTCGAAGCGGGCGCTGGCGGGGCGCAGGACGCTGTCGGGGTCCACGTCGAGCTGGCGGGCGTACGCCGCGAGCTGCTGGCGACCCATCTTGTCCTGGGCGGCGAACAGCAGGTCGTGCAGCTCCCAGAACCGCCCTGCCTCGTCCGCGACCTCCAGGGCAAGGGCGGCGGAGTAGGCGTGCGGGTGCACCTCGACGAGCGGGAAGTGCCGGAAGATCAGGCGTACGTCGTCGTGGCGTTCCAGCAGCTCACGCAGGACCGGCTCGACCCGACCGCAGTAGGGGCACTGGACGTCGCCGTACTCCACGATCGTCACCGGCGCATCGCGACGCCCGCGCACGTGGTCGCGAGGACCGACCGGCAAGGTCAGCTCTCTCATGCGCCCCCCTGCTGCTTGTTCTGGCTTGTCAGCACAGAACCTGCCAGAGCGGTCAGACAGTCCCGCGATCAGCCGACGAACAGCAGCCGGTTCGGCGAGCCCGCACCCGGGTTCTTCACCACGCCGGGGGTGGACGCCGCCACCAGCCGCTGGGCGATCTGCGCGGGCGTCGCGCCCGGGCTCGTCTGCAGCAGCAGGGCCGCCGCACCGGCCACGTGCGGCGCGGCCATCGACGTGCCGCTGAGGGTGTTGCTTGCCGTCGGCCCGGTCCACCACGCGGACAGGATCGAGCTGCCCGGAGCGAACAGGTCCAGGCACGCCCCCCGGTTGGAGTAGGAGGCCTTGGCATCACCCGAGTCGGTCGCGCCGACGGTCAGCGCGGCGGGGACCCGGGCCGGGGAGGAGGCGCAGGCGTCGGCCTGACCGGTCAGCTCACCGACCAGACCACCGTTGTTGCCGGCCGCCACCGCGACGGTGACGCCGTCGGCGATCGCGCCCTGCACGGCCGCGTCCATGGCTGCTGACGCGGCGCCGCCCAGGCTCAGGTTGGCCACCGCCGGCGCGCCGGCGCCATGGTCCGCCGTCACGAAGTCCAGTCCCGCGATGACCCCGCTGGTGGGGCCGGAGCCGTTGCAGTTCAGCACCCGCACCGCCACCAGGCGTACGCCCTTGGCCACGCCGAAGCGGGTGCCACCGGTGATGCCGGCGACGTGGGTGCCGTGCCCGTTGCAGTCGTCGGCGCTCCCGCCGTCCACCGCGTCGAAGCCGCTGACGGCTCGGCCGCGGACGTCGTCATGGCTGAGCAGGATGCCGGTGTCCACGACGTACGCCGTGACGCCTGCGCCCGTTGCCGCGCTGGTGAAGGTGCTGTTGAGCGGCAGCGCGCGCTGGTCGATGCGGTCCAGACCGTAGGACGGGGTCGGCGTCTGGGTCGCGCTGATCCGCATGACGCCGTCGGCCTCGACCGCGGCGACGCCCGGCAGGGCCGCGAGCAACGGCAGCACCGCGGTCGGGAGCCGGACCGAGAAGCCGTTCAGGGCGCTGTCGTAGACGAAGCCGACGGCGCCACCGAGCGCCCGCACGGCCGGCAGGACCGCGACGGCCGGGCCGGAGGTGGTGACGATGTAGGCCCCGGCGGGGGCGGGTACGGGGGCGGCCTGGGCCGGCAGGACGACGGCGGCAAGTCCGGCGGCCAGCAAGGCGAGCACGGTGGGTCGGACGCGCACGTGAGGGCTCCTGGGTCGTACGTCTGGGCAAGACGGGGCAGATCATCTCATCTCGCCGGTCTGTGACCCGCATGACGATTGTGTGACAGCAACGACGGGCAAAGGCATGTCGTGACGACCCCGACGCCGATCCGGCGCCCCTCGGCCGCCCGGCGCGCCTTTCTGGGCCGCTCGCCCGCCCTCGACGGGCTGCGCGGACTGGCCCTGGTGTGGGTCGTCACCTACCACTTCACCTCCAGCCGCGGGCCTTTCCCGGGCGGCTGGGTCGGCCTCGACGTGTTCTTCGTCCTGTCGGGCTTCTTGATCACCGCGATGCTGCTGGATGAGATGCGCACGCATGGCCGCGTCTCGCTCCCGCTGTTCTACGCCCGCCGGGCCTTCCGGCTGCTGCCCGCGTTGCTGGTGATGCTGGCGATCTGGACAGGGCTGCTGCTGGTCTTCTCCGAGACCAGCTGGTTCGCCGCGACGCCCGGCGGTGACGGCTCGGGCGACCCGGTGGACGTCGGCGCGGCCCTGCGCCAGGTCGGCATCACCCTGGCGTACGGCGCGAACTGGATCTACGCGCTCGGCTCCGGCGACGCGCCGCTGGCCCATCTGTGGTCGCTGGCGGTCGAGGAGCAGTTCTATCTCATCTGGCCGTTCGTGCTGCTGCTGCTGCTCAAGCTGCCCGCGGCCCGGCGGCACTGGCCGGTCCTGGCGCTGGCGGCCCTGTCGGCGGCCCTGCCGTTCGCGTACTACTCCGGGGGCGAGGGCGTCGACCGGATCTACTTTGGCACCGACACCCGCGCGGTCGGGATGCTGCTCGGCGCCGTCGCCGCACTGCTATGGCACCGACGCCGAGCGACCGGACGCACGTCCTGGAGCTCGACCGTGCGCGCCTGGGCGGGCCTGGCGACCGTGCTGGTCTTCCTGTTCACCGTCGGCAACATTCCGCTCAAGTCCTTGGCCGGCCCGGCGATGATGGCCGTCGCCGCCATGCAGGTCGTGCCCTACCTGGTGGAGCGGCCGGCCTCGCCGATGGCCCGCTTCTTTGGCGCCCGCGTGCTGGTGTGGCTCGGCCAGCGGTCCTACGCGGTCTACCTGTGGCACTACCTGTTCGCGACCTGGCTCAACCCGCTGTCGTCCTGGGTGTCGATCCCCGTCGGCGTCACGGCGTCGCTTGCGACCGCCTGGCTCTCCTGGCGCTACGTCGAGGGCCCAGCCATGGCGTACGCCAAGCGCTTTCGCCCCTCCGCTGCCAGCCCGGGCGCGGTCACCGAGCCGCGAGAGCTGTCGCACGCCGCCTGACACTGCTCGCGCCATGACCGGCCCCCGTGGTCGACTGCCGTGGTGACGCCGACCATGACGGCCGCGGAGGCGGTCGAGCTCGTGCAGCCGGGTGACCGGGTGTGGGTCGGGTCGGCCTGCGGGACCCCTCGTGAGCTCGTCGCGGCCCTGAACGACCGCAGGCTGCCAGGCGTCAAGCTCATCCACTTCCTGGCCGACGGCGTCACGCGGGACGGCGCGGTGGTCTATCCGCAGGAGGTGTTCGTCGTCGGCAGCGAGCTGCGCGGGCTGGCCGGCCCCATCGACTACCTGCCGATCGCGCTGCCGGAGCTCCCGGGCCTGATGGACCGCGGCCAGCACCGGGTCGACGTCGCGCTCATCCAGGTCGCGCCGCCCGATGCCGACGGCAACTGCAGCCTCGGCGTCTCGGTCGACGTGACCCTGGCGGCCGCGCTGCGAGCCCGCGTCGTGCTGGCCGAGGTCAACGCCGCCATGCCGCACAGCGGGCCCGGAACTGTCCTGTTCGCCGACCGCATCGACGCCTTCGTCGAGGTGGAGCCGATCGTACGGGAGTACGTCCACGCGCCGATCGGCACGGCAGCCGCGCAGATCGCGGCGTACGTCGCGCGCCTGGTGCCGGACGGCGCCACCCTGCAGCTCGGGCTCGGACGGGTACCGGACGCCGTGCTGCGCCACCTGTCGGGACGTCGCGACCTCCGGGTGCACAGCGACGTGATCACTGACGGCGTGGTCGACCTGCTCGACAGCGGCGCCGTCCGGACCGGCCCCGGCAGCGTCCTGGCCTCGATGGCGGTGGGGACGGCGCGGCTGTTCGACCGGCTCGGCTCGCCCGAGGTGGAGCTCGCACCCTTGGAGCAGGTCTGCGACGTGCGACGGCTGGCCCAGATCGAGCGACTGGTGTCGGTCACCCAGGCCTTCGCGGTCGACCTCACCGGCCAGGTCTGCACCGACACCGACGACGGGCAGCGCTACGGCGGCGTCGGCTCGCAGACCGTCATGCACTGGACCGCCGGTCACTCCCGCAGGGGCCGCGCCGTGGTGTGCCTGTCCTCGCAGTTCCCGGACGGCAGCTCGCGTATCCGGGCGGCTTTGCGCGCCGACGAGGCCGCGACCCTCGGACGGGCCGACGTGCACTACATCGTCACGGAGTTCGGCACGGCCTACCTGTTCGGTCGCTCGCTGCGGGAGCGCGCTGTGGCCCTGATCGAGCTCGCCCATCCGTCGCAGCGCGCAGACCTGCTCGATGCGGCCATCGCAGCAGGGCTGGTCCCGGCTGATCAGCCGTTGCGCAGCAGGGGCGCCTATCCGGGCGACGAGGAGCGCACCGTCACGCTCAAGGACGGCCGGCCGATCCTGGTGCGACCGGCCCGCACGGGAGATGCGCCTGCCCTGCAGGACCTCTTCTACCGCATGCCGCCGGCCGATGTGTACACGCGCTTCTTCCGCCATCTGACGACCCTGCCGCTGTCGACCGCGGAGCACCTGACCAGCGTCTCGTTCGAGGAGGAGGTGACCTTCCTGGCCGTGGTGGGCGACTGGGGCAGCGAGCAGGTCATCGGGACCGTGTCGTCCTACCTCGACCCGACCTCGGGTCACGCCGACGTCGCCTTCATGGTCGACCCGGACTGGAAAGGCCTCGGCCTGGGCTCGGCCCTGCGCGACGTGCTCGTCGACGCGGCGCGCCGTCGGGGTGTCGTGGCACTCACCGCTGACGTGCTGATCGACAACCGGGCCATGCTGGCGGTCTTTCGCGGCAGCGGACTGCCGGTCGCGGTGCGCAGCTCGCAGGGCGTCAGTGAGATCATCGTGACGCTCTGACCGCTGTCGCGATCACCTCCGACTCAGCTAGCTGGCGACGGGGAGCAGCAGCTGCTGACCGATCTGCAGCTGGCTGTCGGACAGGTCGTTGAGGCGGACGATCTGCGCCATGACCTCACGTGGGTCGTTCTGCGGCGCGACCCGACGGGCGACTGCCCAGAGCGACTCGCCCGGCTGGACGGTGATCTGACCGACGGCCGGCACCGGTCCGTCACCGGCGATGTCGGCCGCCTGGGAGTTGGCTCGCCCCAGGGAGAAGGCGGCCAGCAGCACGGCCACCAGCACGACGAGCAGTGTCGCCCGTCCACGGCGGGTGAGGTGCACCGGCGCGGCGGCCGTACGCCCCCGGGTCTGGTGGGTCAGCATGGTGTCGCTCAGGGAGTTGCTCATCAATTGCTCCTTCGTCTCGGCTTCTTCGTCGTCAACGAGCGAACGTAGGTTCGATCGAACGACTGAGCGGACCGTACCCACCCCCTCCGACAAACTCTAGACACGCTCGAACATGTGTTTGATCTGTGACCTTCG
>JBBPYI010000121.1:0-4616 GCA_038200075.1 Mycobacteriales bacterium | reverse complement strand
TCGATCTGCGGCACGAAGCCGCGCAGCATCCCGTCGGCCATCACGGTCGCCTCGAGACCGGCGGTGCCATCGGCGTCCCAGACCGCCTCGCGACCGTCTGGCAGCGTCACGGCGATGCCGAACTGGTAGACGCTGACCTTCTTGAGCGTGGCGTTCACGCCGTGGGTCCGCAGGCTGTCCACAACGCGCCGGGCGCGGTTCTCCTCCATGCGCGCTCCAACGCTCAGGCGGCCGCCCTTGTGCCCGACTAGCCTGCCCGCATGCGCTTTGGATACTGGATGCCCGTGTTCGGCGGATGGCTCCGCAACGTCCGCGACGAGCAGATGTCGACCGACTGGTCTTATCTCAAGGCCCTGGCGGTGGAGTCCGAGCAGGCGGGTTTCGACCTCACGCTGATCGCCGAGCTCAACCTCAACGACATCAAGGGCCACCACGCGCCCTCCTTGGACGCCTGGACGCTGGCCCCCGCGGTCGCTGCCGTCACCGAGCGGCTCGAGCTGATGGTCGCCGTACGCCCGAACTACCACTCCCCGTCCCTGACGGCCAAGGCCCTGTCGACGCTGGACACGATCGCGCCGGGGCGTACGTCCCTCAACGTCGTCAGCTCGTGGTGGAAGGACGAGGCCAGCCAGTACGGCGCGCCGTTCGACGTGCACGACGCGCGCTACGACCGGACCGAGGAGTGGCTGACCGTCCTGAACCGGCTGATGGTTGAGGACACGGTCACCCACCACGGAGAGCGCTACGACCTAGAGGGCTGCGTCATGCAGCCCAAGCCGGCCACCCCGCCGACGGTCTACATGGGCGGGGAGTCGCCCAAGGCCAAGGACGTCATCAGCCGGCACGGCTCGGCGTACGTCATGCACGGCGACGCCCCCGAGGTGATCGCCAGCAAGATCGCCGACATGTCGGCGCGAACGGACAAGCAGTTCGCCTACGGCGTCAGCGGATACGTCATCGTCCGCGACACCGAAGCTCAGGCGCAGGCCGAGCTCGACCGGATCCTGGACGTGCAGGCCGACCCCGCGGCGTACGCCTCCTACCAGGACTTCGTCGCCGGTTCGCAGCTGGAGAGCCAGGTGTCGCTGGAGGAGTACTCGGTGTCCAACCGCGGCCTGCGGGCCGGGCTGGTCGGCACGCCAGAGCAGGTGCGCGCACGCATCAAGGAGTACGAGGCGGCCGGCGTCGACCTGATGCTGCTGCAGTTCAGCCCCCAGCGCGAGGAGATGGCGCGCTTCGGGCGCGACGTCATCAGTGCGTACGCCTGAGCCCGTCGTCCTCGCGCGCGGCGATGTCCGGCTGGAGCCGCTGGACCGCTCCCACGCGTCCGACCTGCTCGGCGCCGCCGGCGACCCGGTCGTCTGGCGCTGGCTGTCGCTTGCTCAGCCGCACACGATCGGCGACGTCGAGCGCCTGATCGACCATGCGCTCGCCGACCCGGACCGGTTGACCTGGGCGGTGGTCGTCGACGGCCGGGCTGTCGGCTCGACCTCCTACCTGGACCTGCAGGTCGAGCTCGGCGGGCTCGAGATCGGCTGGACGTGGTATTCCCCCGAGCTCTGGCGCACGCAGGTGAACCCGACCTGCAAGCTCCTGCTGCTCGGCCACGCCTTCGACGACCTCGACGCCCGCAGGGTGCTGCTGAAGACCGACGCGCTCAACACCCGCTCCCGCTCGGCGATCACGCGGCTCGGCGCGGCGTACGACGGGACGCTGCGCCACCACCGTCTCCGGCCCGACGGCTCGGTCCGCGACACGGCCTACTTCTCGCTCCTGGCCCCTGAGTGGCCAGCGGCCCGGGACGGCCTCAAGGCGCGATTGATGTGAGGCGGCCAGCCCCTTGCCCGCTGCCGCGGACAGGGACACACTCGACCCATGGCCGCGAGTCGCTACGCCGTCCCGATGACCGAGTTCGACCGCGCGCACGTCCTCGTGTCGCAGCAGCTGCAGGAGCAGGCGCGCGTCGTCGCGCCCCCGCCGGACGCCTCGCTCTGGGGTGGGGCCCTGCCGTCCGCGTACGGCACGGGTGTTGGCGGCGGGGGCGGTGGCTGCGACGGCGGAGGCTGCGACTGACCTGACCCGGGCCTGCCCTGCGGCCGACGACAGCCCCCACACCACCGGCGGTGCCCCTAGGTCTGGATTGTCCTGGTGGGACGCGGGTATCGCCCCGGCGTGACCCTCCCGCGCTGGCTCGACGGCGCCGACCTGCCGGTCCGCGCCGAGACGGTCGGTGCGGTCCTGCGGCGGGCCTTGGACGCCGGCGCGCTGGATCTGCCGCTGCCAGGTGGCGGTGCCACGCTGGAGCGGTGGCGGGCGTTGGCTGAGCTGTCGGCCGTCGACCTGACCCTGGGCCGGCTGGCGGAGGCGCACTGCGACGCGGTGGCGATCCTGGCCGAGCTCCACGGCCCCGCCCCCACCGGCCTGTGGGGCGTGTGGGCCGCCGAGCCGCCGACCGCGCGGGTGACAGCCCGCTACGACGACGGCTGGACCTTGACCGGTCGCAAGGCCTGGTGCTCGGGCGCCACCGTCCTGGACAGAGCGCTCGTGACCGCGCACGCCGACGACGGCCGGCGGCTGTTCGCGGTCGACCTGCGCGACGCCGAGGTCGTCGACGGCACCTGGGTCGCGGTCGGCATGGGCGCCAGCGCCTCGCTGTCGGTGGACGTCGACGCCACACCGGCGATCCCGGTGGGCGGCCCCGGCGCCTACCTCGACCGACCGGGCTTCTGGAACGGCGGTGCCGGGGTCGCAGCGTGCTGGTACGGCGGGGCGCTCGGGGCTGGTCGAGCCCTGCTCGCAGCCTCTCGCGACAGGTCCCTCGACCCACACGCCCTGGCGCAGCTCGGGGCCGTCGACGCCATCGTCGCCGGCCTGGCCGCCCATCTGGCTGTCGCCGCGTCCGAGATCGACAGCGGCAGCACCGATCCGCAGCTGACCGCTCAGCGCCTGCGGGCCCGGGTCGAGGCCGGCGCTACCGAGATCCTCGACCGGGTCGGCCGAGCCCTCGGCGCCGCGCCGCTGTGCCTGGACGCGGTGCACGCCCAGCGCGCCGCGGACCTGCCGGTCTACCTGCGCCAGTCGCACGCCGAACGCGACCTCGCAGGGCTGGGCGAGCTCGCCGCCAAGCAGGCGTCCTGGTGACCGTGATCGACGGCCACGGCACGCGCGAGGACGCGTGGCTGCCGCACCTGCACAGCCTGCCGTCGTGGGATCTGACGCCCCGACCGGACCGGGTCGTGGTCCTCGCCCCGCACCCTGATGACGAGGTGCTCGGCGTCGGCGGCCTGCTGGCACTGCTGCAGCAAGTCGGAAGCCGCATCGAGCTGCTTGCGGTCACCGACGGCGAGGCCAGCAACCCGGGCGGCTCGATAGGTCCGGATGACCTGGCCGTGCTGCGCCGGGCCGAGACGGCGCAGGCCCTGTCAGCTCTCGGGCTCGACGCCACGGTCACCCACCTGCACCTGCCCGACGGCGGCGATGCAGCGCTCGAGCAGCCGGTCTTCGACGCGCTGACCCTGCACCCCGGCGATCTGCTTCTCGCCCCCTGGGAGCACGACGGGCACCCCGACCACGAGGCCGTCGGCCGCGCCGCGCGCCGCGCCGCTGAGCGCGACGGCGCCCGACTGCTCGCCTATCCCGTCTGGGCCTGGCACTGGGACACCCCCGGTGCCGGGCAGCTGCCATTGCACCGGGCGGCCCGGGTGGAGCTGCCACCGGAGATCCGGGTTGCCAAGGCCCGCGCGGTGGATGCCTTCATCACCCAGATCAGGCCCCTCGGTCCGCTGGCCCAGGACGCGCCCGTCCTGCCCGCGCATGTCCTGGCCCGCTTCGCGCGACCCTTCGAGGTGGTGCTGCCGTGAGTCTGACCCCGGACTACTTCGACCGGATGTACGCCGGAGACGCCGACCCCTGGGGCTTTGCAACCCGCTGGTACGAGCAGCGCAAGTACGCCCTCACGCTGGCCGCTCTGCCCCATCAGCACTACACCAGCGGGTTGGAGATCGGCTGCTCCATCGGCATTCTCACAGCGGCGCTGGCTGGCCGATGCGACGAGCTGACCGCCTTGGACCCCAGCGCCGACGCACTCGCGGCCGCTCGCACCCGCACGCCCTCGTTGGTGCGGCTGCAGCAGACAGCGGTCCCGGGTGACTGGCCGGCTGGGGCGTACGATCTGGTGGTGCTGTCCGAGGTCGGCTACTACCTCGATCCGGCCGACCTCGACAGGCTGCTCGACCTGGTCGAGCGCGACCTGGCCCCCGGCGGCGTCGTCGTGGCCTGTCACTGGCGCCACCCGGTCGCGGACTACCCGCAGACCGGCGATGCGGTCCACGAGGCACTCGCGCGTTGGCCGCGCAGCAGCCGCATCGACGAGCGCGACTTCCTGCTCGACGTGCTGCACCCCGGCGGCGACCCGGTCAGCGTCGCCGAGCGAGAGGGCCTGCTCTGAAGGCGATAGGGATCGTCGTTCCCGCCCACGACGAGCAGGCGCTGCTGCCCGCGTGCCTGGCCTCGCTTCGACGTGCGGCCCGTCACCCGGCTCTGCGAAACGTCGAGGTGCACCTGGTCCCCGTGCTCGACGCGTGCTCGGACGACAGCGGCGAGACGGTGCCGGGCGT
>JBBPYI010000120.1:0-3830 GCA_038200075.1 Mycobacteriales bacterium | reverse complement strand
GCGATGCGCGCCAAGCCGGTCAAGCGGGACCTGACCGGCCGGCGCTACCGACCCAGCCGACGCCTGACCCGGCTGCTGCAGGCCCGGGACCGGACCTGCGTGTTCCCCGGCTGCACAAGGATCGCGACCCGCACCGACCTGGACCACCGCATCCCCTGGCCAGCCGGGATGACCAGCGAGCAGAACCTGCAATGCCTGTGCCGACACCACCACCGCGCCAAGCACGCCATCTTCACCGTCACAGCCGAACCCGACGGCACCATCATCTGGACCACCCGAGGCGGCTGGACCTTCCGGCGACACCCCCACCGGTACCGACGACCCCAGGGCGACTGACCCGCACCACGTCAGCCAGCCCCACCCCCAGCATGAAGCCCAAGCCGGATCAGAGCACCCGACCCGGCCCACCGGCACGCCCGCCAGGCGAGGGTCACGCGTCCCTAGCCGCGGAACCGTCGCCGCACATGAACGAGTCGTAGCTACGGAGCGTGTCACCCCGCCGCCGCAGGCAGGTCGGGTGAGTCAGCTGTCCTCAGGAGCTGAGTTGAGGGCGACGTGGCCACGGAAGACCTCGCGGGCGTCAGCGACCTCCGGGCCGGGCCAGCTGCTCGGGTCCCAGACCTGGCCGAGCTCAAAAGCCCGGCCGCAGTGCACGAACACGTCCCGGACCTCGACCCCCACCGCCAGACCGGTCTCCCCGGCCAGCTCGGGGTCACGAGTCAGGTGGGCCAGTCCGGACACGCGCAGGCTCCACGTCCGGCCCGGCAGCACGAACAGCAGTCCGACCCGGGGGTCGGCCAGCAGGTTGTGGGCGGAGTCGAGCAGCCGGTTGCCGGCGGCGTCGGGCAGCACGAGGCGTCCGGGGTCCAGGACCCGGACGAAGCCCGGCTCGCCGCCGCGAGGGGAGACGGTCAGGTGTCCGCCGGGGCCTGCGGTGCCGAGCAGGACGAGCGGACTCGCGGCGATCAGGGCGGCGGCGCCGGCATCGAGGTGGTCGATCTTCTTGCGGGCGACCATGGCGGCGGGCGGCGTGAACAAGCCCTCGAGCTCGGCGTGCTCGGTCACCAGATGGGTGAAGGCGGGTCTGGTCACACCGGTCACGTTAGGTCAGGGCAGAGGGCTCTGCGATCCTGTCCGGACCACCGAACCAAGGAGAAGCATGGCCACGAACGGCGAGAAGGCGTACGAGCTGCACCAGGCCGCGATCGGCCAGAGCGAGGGCACCGGAGAGTGGCTTGAGGTCGACCAGGCGCGGATCAACGCCTTCGCCGACGTCACCGAGGATCAGCAGTTCATCCACGTCGACCCGGAGGCGTGCAAGACGATGTCGCCGTGGGGCGTTCCCATCGCGCACGGCTTCCTGACGCTGTCGCTGCTGACCAAGCTGGCCGGGACGGTCCCGCAGCCGCCCGAGCGGCTCGAAGGAATCATCATGGGCGTGAACTACGGCTTCGAGAAGGTCCGCTTCGTCAACCCGGTCAAGGTCGGTTCGAAGATTCGGGCCAGTGCGGTGCTGACCGCCGTCGAGGCCAAGGACGCCAACACGCTGCAGGTCACCAAGACCTACACCGTCGAGATCGAGGGCGAGACCAAGCCGGCGCTGGTCGCCGAGTGGATCACGCGGATGGTGTACGCGGGGTGAGACGCCCTGGGCCGGTGGGGATCTGGACCGCGACGCTCGATGCGCTCGAGGTCCCTGCCGCCAGGGAGCAGGTCGCCGCCCTCGACGAGCAGGGCTGGGATGCGCTGTGGTTCGGCGAGGCGTACGGCCGGGAGGCCTTCAGCGCCGCCGCCCTCTACCTGGCTGCCTCCACGCGGATGTCGGTGGCGACCGGCATCGCCAGCATCTACGGCCGCGATGCGGTGGCGGCCAACGCTGCCGGCCGGCTGCTGGAGGCGATGCATCCGGGTCGTTTCATCCTGGGCCTGGGGGTCAGCCACGCACCGCTGGTCGAGCGCCTGCGCGGGCACTCCTACGGCAAGCCTGTCACCGCCATGCGCGAGTACCTCGACGCGCTCGACTGCGCGCCGTTCCTGGCGGCGGGTGGTGACGTCCCGCCCCCGCGGGTGCTGGCGGCGCTGGGCCCGCGGATGCTGGAGCTCGCCCGGGATCGTGCGGCCGGAGCCCATCCGTATCTCGTGACCCCCGAGCACACCGCCTCCGCGCGCGAGATCCTCGGCTCAGAGGCCTTTCTCGCGGTCGAGCAGGCCGTCGTGCTGTCCGACGACCCGGAGGTGGTGCGGGCTCGCGCTCATTGGCACCTCGAGATCTACACCGGCCTGCCGAATTACCGCAACAGCTGGTTGCAGCAGGGATTCACCGAACGCGATGCCGTACGCGGGGGCAGCGACCGGCTCAAGGCGGCGCTGGTGGTCGGCGGGGACGAGCAGGCCGTGCTCGACCGGGTGCAGGCCCATCTGGACGCCGGCGCCGACCACGTCTGCCTGCAGCTGCTCGGCCCCGACTCGTTCAGCGTGCCGGCCGATGACTGGGCCCGGCTGGCACCAGCGATGGCGACGCTGCGATGACCGAGACCCGGGAGCAGCGCACCGAGCGGCTCTACGCCGAGGCCGAGCGCTCGCTGGACGTCGTGAAGGCACGCCGTGTGCGGCGCGGTCCGGAGACGCTGATCGCCGTGCTGGTGCTGCTGTCGCTGGCGGTGGGCGTCGTCGCGGCGGTCGATCTGCGCCGCCTCATGACGCCTCGTGGGACGGCGCTGGCCTGGACCGGCGCCGCTGTCTTCGGAGACTGCACGGCGTACGACCGGCTCTCGGTTCCCGCGTCTGGTGCCGCGGCGGACCGCCGCTCGCAGGCACAACGCTGCCTGGCGCTGCGTCGGGCCACCCAGGACGCGCGGGACGAGTCCGGTCGGGTGGGCATCGACCTGCTCCAGGTGCAGCAGGACGGGCGCGACGCCCGCGCCGTCGTGCGCCTGAGTCGCCCGCAGGGGGTGGCGGTCGTGCAGCTGGACCTCGTGCGGGACGGAGCGGGCTGGGCCGTCGTGCTCACCGACGCCACCTGCCGCGTCGTCGGCTGCGTCTGATCAGGCCGGCTCTCAGGGATCGTGCGGTCATGGTGGTGACCTGCCGGGGGGCGCTGATCGTGAGCGCTGAGCCGTCACTGCAGCACCAGCGGGTCAACCTCGCCATTCGCGCGGGTGCTGCAGTGACGCAGCACCTGACGACCTAGAGGTCTTCTTGCCGGTCGACGTACGGCTCTCGCCGTTCCGGCAGATCGCACCGGTCGTCACCGTTGTACGCCGCGAGGACGCGACGGGCAGACGGCTGCCGGGCCTCCCGCTGCTGGTCGTGGAGGTCCAGTCATCCAGCACCCGCGCCATCGACCTGGCCCTGACGCGCCAGGTGCTGCAGCAGGCCGTCTACGTCGAGGTTGACCGCGGTACGAGTATCACTATGCAGCAGCCGTTCCCGGTCACGGTGTTGCTGGCCTGAGCTGGCCGACGGGGGCCACCGGCAGGCCGGTGCGGTGACAGGTCCAGAACGGGTCGGCGCCCAGATCCGGCTCCACGAACAGGGGATGCGCCCCGACCGCCGGGCAGGTCGGCTCGGGGCAGGCAGGCCAGTCGGAGTCATCGGCGTGCACCGCCTCCTGGACGTCCTGTGCGAGCAACCCCAGGACGTACGGCGCGCCGTCCTCCCACTGCGACAGCCACCAGCGCCGCTGCTCCAGGGCCCCCGCGAGTGCCGCGTCGTACGCCGCCGACGGCAGGTCGCGGCCGACCGCCTCGGCTGCCGCGATCAGCGCCGGGTGGGTCACGCGAGCCGCGCGTGCAGGTGCATGTCGTGCCAGCCGTCGCGGTGCAGTCCGG
>JBBPYI010000119.1:0-11181 GCA_038200075.1 Mycobacteriales bacterium | reverse complement strand
CGTCGAGCGTCCTGACGGCGCCCGCATCGCCTGGAGCAGCGACGGCGACACCGACGCCCCGCCGGTGCTGCTGGTCATGGGGCTGGCCTACCCGGCAGCCATGTGGTGGCGCCTGGTGCCACCGTTGGCCGAGCGCTACCGGGTGCTGCGGGTGGACAACCGCGGCGCCGGTCTGACCGGCGACGTCCCCGGCGCGCCGTACACGGTGGAGACCATGGCGGCCGACTGCGTCGCGGTGCTCGACGAGGCCGGCGCGAAAGCCGCTCATGTCGTGGGCATCTCGATGGGCGGGCTGATCTCGCAGGAGCTGGCGCTGAGCTTTCCCGACCGGGTCCGCTCGCTGTGCCTGATGGCGACCCATCCGGGCACCGCGCACGCCGAGTGGGACCCCGAGGCCCTGGCTATGCTCGGCAACCGCGGCGAGATGACGGTGCAGGAGGCGGCCGAGCAGTCGTTGCCGTTCAACTACGCCGCCGACACGCCGCGGGAGCGGATCGAGCAGGACTGGCAGGTGCGCCTGCCCCTGGCGGCCACACCCACCGGCTATCTCAGCCAGCTCGCCGGCGCCAGCGCCTGGAGCGGGCTCGAGCGGCTCGGGACCCTGGCGGTGCCGACCCTGGTCGTGCACGGCGAGCTCGACCGGCTGGTGCCACCGGCCAACGGGCGCAACGTCGCCGCCGCGATTCCCGGCGCCGAGCTGGTCCTGGTGCCGGGCGCCAACCACATCCTCATGACCGACCAGCCCGAGCAGGTGGAGCAGGCCGTCACCGGATGGCTGGCGCGCCAGTCGTGACGGTGCTGCGGTCCGTTCCCGTCACCGGCCCCGAGGGCGTGGCCGCTCGGCTGCAGGCCGATCTGGAGTCCCTCGTGGCACGCATGGCTGCGGCCTACCAGCGCGAGATCCCGGAGTACGCAGCCTTCTCGCCCGAGCAGCTCGTAGCCCAGGTCCACCCGGTGTCCCGCCGGCTGGTGCAGGTCTTCCTCGACGGCCTGCTCTCCGGGCGTGGCCTCTCGCAGGAGGAGCTCGGTGGGTTCGAGGACTCCGGCCGCCTGCGGCTGGACATGGGTGTGCCGCTCGAGTCGGTGCTGCACGCCTACCGCATCGCCGGCCGCGAGGCCTGGACCGCCGTCTGCGCGGCGGTGCAGCCGGGAGAGGAAGGCCTGCTGGCCGAGCTGGGGGCGTCCTGGCTCGACATCGTCGACCGCACCTCCAGCGCGCTCGCGCAGGCCTATCTGGCCGAGAGCCACGATCGGCTGCGCGATCTCGACGCCCGCCGCCGAGAGCTGGTCGAGGCGCTGCTGACGGCGACGAGCCCCGGGGAGGTCGCGTCGGTGTCGCTGCGGTTCTCGACCCTGCTCGCGCCGGCGTACGTCCCGGTGCTGCTCGCCGGGCCGGGTGTCGCGTCAGGGATCGACGCGCTGCTGGCCGCCTCCCCGGCCGGCACGCTCGGCGGGCACCGGGGCGAGCGGGTGCTGCTGCTGGTGCCGCATCGCCTGGACGCGCCGGCCGTACGCCCCGGCGTGCTGGCAGCCTGGGGGCGTCCGGCGGCCTGCGGGACGGCGCTGCTGGACGAGGTGCGCTCGGTGGAGCAGCTGCTGGTGACGGCGCAGGCGGAGGGACGCTCCGTGGGGGCGTTCGGCCCGGATGACCTGCTGGTCGAGCAGCTGCTCCTGGGCAACGAGCGGGTCGCCGACGCGCTGCGTCGCCGGGTCGGCGACGTGCTGACCGCACGCGACCCGGGAGCGGTCATCGTCGGGACGCTGCGGGTCTACCTCTCGACCGGCTCGATCCCGCAGGCCGCCCGTGAGGAGCACGTGCACGCCAACACGGTCGGCTACCGGCTGGGTCGGGTGAAGGAGCTGACCGGGCTCGACCCGCGGGTGCCGCGCGACAGTGCGCTGCTGGTGCTCGGCCTGGGTCTACCTGCAGGGGAGGGGAGCTGAGATGCGTCGTGTTGCGATCGCGCTGGGGTTGGTGACGCTGCTGGCGACCGCGTCGTACGCCCAGGATCCGGGCAAGCCGGGCCGCACCCGGCCGCAGGGACCGGCCGCGGTGCGCTTCGCGCCCGACGTCCCGGCTGTTGTCGACGCCGAGTGGGGCTGGCAGGTAGGCGGTTTCGGTGGGGTGAGCCGCAAGGCGCCGCTGCGCCACGTACCGGTGATCTTCGTGCACGGCAACAACGTCGACGCCGCCGACTGGTATCCCGTGCGCGACGCCTTCCGCGCCGCTGGCTGGAGCGATCAGGAGCTGTGGGCGCTTTCCTACAACGGCCTCGGTGGCAGCAACGGCACCGCCTTGCGCACCGCCAACCCCGAACGGGACAGCGAACATCGTGAGATGGGCAAGGACGCAGCCACCTACGTTACCGAGGACGACGCCAATGTCCCGGACCTGGCGGCCTTCATCACCACCGTGCAGCGCTACACCGGCTCGAAGCAGTTCATGCTCGTGGGCCACTCCCTGGGCGTGACGCTGGCCCGCGAGACGCTGCGGGTGCACCCGGGGCTGCGGCGCGACCTCGTCGCGTTCGTTGGGATCGCCGGCGCCAACCACGGCACGTCGTTCTGCCCGCCGGGCAGCGAGGGCAACGTCGTGTCCTGCGACGAGATCGCCGCCGGGACAGCCTGGCTCGCGCGTCTGAACGCCAGCGGTGAGACCTACGGGCGGACCCGCTGGATGACCGTCTACGACGGCACCGGCGCAGGTGACCCGGCCTTCGCCGGTCCGACGTACGCCCAGTCCGCGCGGCTGGAGGGCGCCGACAACCGCGAGTTCCCCGGGACCTACCACAACGACCTGCGGCTGGATCCCGCGATCGTCACGGTCTACCGGGAGTTCCTCGAGTCGGCGGGGACCCTGCGCGGCCGGTGATCTTCTGACCCTGGCGTTGGCCCCATAAGCGCCGGGGAGTGAGGTGCCACGGGCTGGGTCAGATGATACAGCCGGTCAGCCGGGGGGCGCGAAGCCGCCGGGACCGGCCTGCGGGGGAGCGGAGGGTGCGACCGGAGTGACCGGCGTCGCCGCCGGTCGTGGGCGGGGGGCGTACGACGCGACCGGGCCGGCCAGCCGCTCGCTCTCGCGACGGCGGCGCTCGGCCAGCACCGCTGACAGGACCGCCCAGCCGGGCGCGCCGGCGGGGGCCGGTCCGACCGCAGCGGTGACGGCCGCCACGAGCTGACCGCCCAGCTGCTCGCGAGAGGCGGTGGTCAGCTGGTCCGAGCGCGAGACGAACTGCCGCACCGACAGCGCCAGCTCGTTGCCGACCCCCGACAGGTCCAGACCAGCCGCCCAGCCGGCCAGCTGCGGCGGCATCTGCGCGACTGCGCCACCGCGCACCGGAACCCGCTCGCGCAGCACGACGGTGCCGGCCAGCAGGTCACCCACGCGCTTGCCCTGCGGGTTGAGCAGCGAGCTGACGACGCCGGCGACGAACAGCGTGATGCCGGGGCGCTCCAGGAAGGCCCCCGACAGACCGCGCACGAGCGCCTGGCGGAAGGCGATCGGCCCGCCGTCGTCACGCACGACGCGCAGCCCCATGGCTGCCTTGCCTGGCGTACGCCCTCGCAGGAGCGTCTCGAACGTCACGGGGTAGAGGATGAAGGTCGCGATGAGCAGCAGGATCTGCAAGGCCTGCCCCGCCGCGTCGGAGACGTTGAACGACGTCGCCGTGATGATGCCGCCGACCACCAGCAGGATGAGCAGCTGCAGTGCGGCGTCGATGAGACCGGCAACGACCCGCGACGGCAGGGCTGCCGGCCGCAGGTCGAGGGCGACCGCCTCGCCGGTCACCAGCTGGGCCTCGCTCACGCTGCCGCACCTCCTCGCCCGGCCCCGTGACCGCGGTCCCCCTAGTCTGCAGGAGTGGACCTCGACGCGTACGTCGCCGCGCACAGTCGCGAGTGGGACCGGCTCGAGCAGCTGCTCGGGCGGGCCTCGCGCCCGCGCCGTCTTGACGGCGTGGAGGTCGATGAGCTCGTCGACCTCTATCAGCGCACCGCGACCCACCTGTCGGTCGTGCAGAGCGCCGGTCGCGACGCTGCCCTGGTCGGGCGGCTGTCCTCGCTGGTCGCCCGAGCCCGCGCGACGGTCGCCGGTGGCCGGCGGGCGCTGCAGTCGGATGTTGCGCGCTTTCTGAAGGTCGACTTCCCGGCGATCTGCTACCGGACCCGCTGGTGGTGGATCGGCGCCACGGCGTTCTTCCTCATCGTGTCCTTCGGACTCGGGGTGTTCATCGCGACCAGCCCCGAGGCGCAGCTGGCGGTCGCCCCGCCGGAAGACGTCGCACGGCTGGTCAACGAGGACTTCGCGAACTACTACAGCAGCGCGCCGGCGCAGGACTTCGCTGCCCGGGTCTTCACCAACAACGCCTACGTCGCCGCGCAGTCGATCCTGTTCGGGGTGCTGCTGGGCATCCCGGTCCTCTACGTCCTGCTCAGCAACGCGGTCAACGTCGGCATCGCCGGAGGGCTGCTGGCCGCCAACGACCGCACCTCGCTGTTCTTCGGCCTGATCCTGCCCCACGGACTGCTCGAGCTGACAGCCGTCTTCGTCGCCTGCGGGCTCGGCCTCAAGCTCGGCTGGACCGTGGTCGATCCGGGCGGGCGGACCCGGTCGCAGGCGTTGGCAGAGGAGGGCCGCTCGCTGGTGTCGGGGGCGATCGGCCTGGCCCTGGTGCTGTTCGTCTCCGGCATCATCGAGGCGTTCGTGACGCCCTCCGGGCTGCCGACAGCGGTGCGCATCGGCATCGGCGCGGTGGCCGAGAGCCTGTTCCTTGCCTACGTCGTCATCCTCGGTCGGCGCGCGGTCCGGGCCGGCCTGACCGGTGACCTTGTGGGTGACCTGCGGGGCGACGTGGCCCCGACCTCGGCATGAGCGTGGTCCGGGCCCTCGCCGACGAGCTGCAGGAGCTGGCCTTCCACGTCGACCCGTTCTACGCCACCTCCCGCGGCGTGCCGGGTCATGGCGATCGGGTCCCGGATCTGTCGGTCGAGGCCGAGCAGGCCGAGCGGGCAGCGGTGCAGGACCTGCAGCGGCGGGCGCGCGACGTCGAGGAGGCCGATCTCTCGACGGCCGACCGGACCACGCTGGCGTGCTTGCTGGCGCACTGCACCGCCCGGCTCGCTGTGCTCGACGTCGCGGCTATTGAGCACACCGTCTTCGCCGCTGGCGGTTTCGGCGGCCTGGTGCAGCTGACGTCGATGACCCTGCTCGCCTCACCGCAGGAGGCGGCAGACCACCTCGTGCGCACGGCGGCATACGCCCTGATGCTCGACCAGCTCGCGCAGCGACTGCAGGCCGGAGCGGCTCGCGGCCGGACCCCGGTCGGGGCGCTGGTGCAGGTCGTGCTGGCCCAGCTCGACGGCTATCTCGCCAGCGGTGGCGACGATCCGCTGGCAGCAGTCGCCGCGCCGGCCGGCTGGGACGGGTCGCAGGCCTGGAGCGCCGAGCTGCAGCAGGTCGTCGACGAGCAGGTACGACCGGCGGTCCGGCGCCTGCGTGAGGTTCTCGCCGCGCTGCCGACCCGCCCCGATGAGCAGTGCGGGCTGGTGCATCTGCCGGGCGGGGAGCAGGACTACGCGCGCCTCGTCCTGCGCCACACCACCCTGGAGCTCACCGCGCAGCAGGTCCACGACATCGGCCTGGCGGCCGTGGCTGACCTGCAAGCCAGGATGGTCGCGCTCGGCAGGGAGCTCGGGCTGGACGGATACGACGAGGTGCTCGAGGCGCTGCGCGCCAGCGCACGAGAGGTCGACCCGGAGCGTGCCATGAACGCGGCGCGCGAAGCGGTAGCCAGGGCCGAAGCGGTGGCGCCGCAGTGGTTCTCGCCGCCCGCGCCCCCACCGTGCCAGGTGCTCCCGATGTCGCCGCACCTTTCCTCGGCTGGCATGCCGCCGCACTACACGCCACCCACCGACGCGGGTCGCGCCGGGACGTACTGGTTCGCGCCGCTACCCGGTGGGATCGGCAGCGGCTGGGACAGCGAGGCCGTCGCCTACCACGAGGCCGTGCCCGGTCATCATCTGCAGCTGTCCAGGTTGCAGCAGCTGCGCGACCGGCTTCCGGCCCTGCAGAGCCAGGGTCACGTCACCGCGCACCTGGAGGGCTGGGGCCTCTACACCGAGGTCTTGGCGCAGGAGATGGGGTTGTACTCAGGGGTCCAGGCCGAGCTCGGTGCGCTCGCCATGCAGATGGTGCGGGCTGCCCGGTTGGTCGTCGACACCGGAATGCACGCCTTCGGCTGGAGCCGTCAGCAGGCCATCGAGGTCTTCGGCTCGCTGGCCCCCGTCAGCGCCGTCTTCGTCGCGTCCGAGGTCAACCGCTACATTGCGATGCCAGGCCAGGCGTTGGCCTATCTCATCGGCCAGCAAGAGCTGCTGCGACTACGGGAGCACGCACAGCAGGCCCTGGGTGACCGCTTCGACATCCGGGGCTTCCACGACGTGGTGCTCGATCACGGCGTGCTGCCTCTGCCCGCGCTCGGCACCGCGGTCCGCACCTGGGTGACCGAGCAGCGCTGATGTAGCGCTTGCAGCGCTAGAGCTGCCCCGTGCTGACGCCCGAGCAGGCGGTGGCCTGACTCCCGGGCCTCAGCGCCAGCCTGCCCCGTCGAGACCGCCGGGGTGCGGAGCGGCCGGGTCGTACGGTGTGCGGCTGTAGACGAAGCTGCCCAGGTCCAGCGCGACGACCTCGTCCGCCTCGCGCACCACCTGCAGCACCTCGCCGGCGTGGTAGCCGTCCAGACCCACGAACGTGCCGTCCTCGCGCGGCCGAAAGCGTGAACCGCGGCCGGCGCCGAGCAACGGCAGCAGATGCAGCAGTCCGTCGGCGGCCAGCCGCAGGCCGTAGGCGTAGGTGCCCCAGTACCAGGGGCCGACCAGCTCCAGGTGCGTCAGGTCGATCGCCGGGCGCCACGGCTCGACCACATGGGGCTCGTGCTCGCGCACGATGGCCTGCAGGTCTCGCACCAGCGTGCCGTCCATGCCGCTGGTGACGTTGGCCAGCACCACAGTGCCGAAGGACTCGTCACGGTCGACCATCACCGACGCCAGGAACCCCGGCATCGACCCGCCGTGCCCGATCAGCGTGCGCTCCCCGCCGGGGGCCGGCACGCGGGCGACCTGCAGACCCAGGCCGTAGGCCGACCAGCCTGGGCTGCTCGGGTCGACACCGGCGGGCTCGGCCATCTCGGCCAGGGTGTCGGCGGACAGCACGTCGGCGCCGTCGCCGAGCAGCAGCGCGCCGAAGCGGGCCAGGTCGGCCAACGTGGCCCACAGCTGGCCGGCGGGGGCCATCGCCCCGCCGTCGTGCTCGGGCTCGGGCTGCACCGCGTCTGCCCACGGGTGCACCGCGTAGCCGCGGGCCGCCCGGCCGGCCGGGCGGGGTGTGGTGCGGGTCATGCCCAGCGGCAGCAGGACCTCCTCGCGCACCACGTCGCTCCAGGCCCGACCGCGTAGCCGGGCCACAAGCTCGCCGAGTGCGCCGTACCCCAGGTTGGAGTAGTGGAAGCGGCGCCCGGCGGCGTGCGGCACGTCGGCGGGGCTGAGCTCGCGCGCCAGGCCGGACCAGTCCAGGCCCGGCACCCGCTCCCACCACGGACCGGGGCTCTCCGACCGCAGCCCAGCCGTGTGCGAGAGCAGCTGACCGACGGTCCGGTTGCCGAACGACGTGCCGGTGACGTGCCGGTCCAGCGGGTCGTCGAGGTCGAGCAGACCCTCGTCGCGCAGTCGCATCACCGCCACCGCCGTGACGGTCTTGGTGATTGAGCCGATGCGGTACTGCACGTCGTCGTGCGGCTCCTCGACCGCGCCTCGTCCCGCCGACCAGGCCAGGCCCCCGTCGCGGACGACACCCGCGACCAGCGAGGGCGTACGGCTGTCGCGCTGCGCCCTGGCGGTGCGGGCCAGCAGCAGGTGGGCGGTCGTGTCATGCATCAGGTCAGTCTCCGGGAGGGGTTGTCGGTCACAGGCGGCCGGCGGCTTTGAGCGAGAGATAGGCGTCCGACACGGCCGGGGCGAACGACGCCGGTGGCGCGTCGACGACCTCGACGCCGCGGCGGCGCAGCAGGGCCGTGAGCCGTCGTCGCTCGGTACGGGCCCGCTCGGCCGCGGCCCGGTCGTAGACGGCCGCGACGTCGCCCCCGCCGGCGGCCAGCTCCTCCACCCGCGGGTCGGCGACGGCCGCCAGCAGCACGGTGTGGCGGGAGGTCAGCGACGCGAGAGCAGGCAGCAGCCCCTCCTCGAGCGGTGCGGTGTCCAGGGAGGTGAACAGGACCACTAGCGAGCGACGCCGGGTGCGGCGCAGGATCTCACCGACCAGCCGGCGTCCGTCGCTCTCGACCAGGGCCGGCTCCAGCCCGGCCATCGCGTCGACCATGCGCGGCAGCACGTCCTCGCGGCCGGTGCCCTCGATGAAGGCCCGCGGCTCGCGATCGATCGCCAGCAGCTCGACCCGGTCGCCTGCGCGGGTGGCGAGCGCGGTCAGCAGCAGCGCAGCGTCCAAGGCGGCGTCCAGCCGCGGGACGTCGCCGACCCGGCCGGCGGAGGTGCGGCTGGTGTCGAGCACTAGCAGCAGGGTGCGGTCGCGTTCGGGCCGCCAGGTGCGTACGACCACGTCCTGGCGCCGCGCGGTGGCGCGCCAGTCGATGGCGCGGACGTCGTCGCCGTCGACGTAGTCGCGCAGGCTGTCGAACTCGGTGCCCGGCCCTCGCTGGCGTATGGCCACGGCCCCGTCGAGCTGACGCAGCCGCGAGAGCCGCTCGGGCAGGAACTTGCGAGAGGTGAACGGCGGCTGGACCCGGACCCGCCAGGCCACCTCGTGGCGTCCCTGCCGGGCGGCCAGGCCGAGCGGTCCGACCGAGCGGATCGTGACGCGGTCAGGCAGGCGGTCCCCGCGCCGGGTCGGCCGCAGGAGGGTCGTCAGCACCCGTTGCTCGCCTGCTGGCACGTCGAGGTCGTGGGTTCGCGGTCCGGCGCCGGCCGAGGGCACCCAGGCGTCGCGCAGCACGCCGCGCAGTCGCTTGCCCGGCGGGTTGGCCACCGCCAGGTCGACCCCGACCTGCTCGCCCAGCCGGCAGCTGGCCGCCCCCGAGCGCGACAGCCGAAGCGCGCCGACCGGGGTCGCGAGCAGCGCGTCGGCGATGCATGCGACAGCCACGAGCACAGCCGCCACCAGCACGGTGTAGCCCGACGGGACGAGTAGCACCGGGATGAGCAGCAGCAGCGCGAGCAGGACGGCCCGGCCGGTGAGGGCCATCTCGTTATGCCACAGCGCTAGCGGGGGACGGGCACCGAGGACAGGACGCCGTCGAGCACGCCGTCCCCGGTGACGCCCTCGAGCTCGGCCTCCGGGCGCACGCTGACCCGGTGGCGCAGGGTCGGCCGGGCCAGCGCCTTCACGTCGTCGGGGGTGAGGTAGTCGCGGCCGGACAGCCATGCCCAGGCCTTCGCGGTCGACAGCAGCGCGGTGGCGCCACGGGGCGAGACCCCCAGCGAGAGCGACGGACTCGTGCGGGTAGCGCGACACAGGTCGACGACGTAGCCCATGACCTCGGGCGCCACCGACACGGCGCGGGTAGCGGCTCGGCCGGCGGCCAGCTCGGCCGCACCGGCGACCGGACGCAGGCCGGCCGCCGCCAGGTCGCGCGGGTCGAAGCCGCTGTCGTGAGCCGCCAGCACCTTGACCTCGTCCTCGCGTGAGGGCAGGTCGACGGTCAGCTTGAGCAGGAAGCGGTCCAGCTGCGCCTCCGGCAGCGGATAGGTCCCTTCGTACTCCACGGGGTTCTGCGTCGCGCAGACCACGAACGGGTCGGGCAGCAGCCGTGGTGTGCCGTCCACGGTGACCTGCCGCTCCTCCATCGCCTCCAGCAGCGAGGCCTGCGTCTTGGGCGGCGTCCGGTTGATCTCATCGGCGAGCAGCAGGTTGGTGAACACCGGACCCTCGCGGAAGCGGAAGTCCGAGGCCTTGTTGTCATAGACCAGCGAACCGGTGATGTCACCGGGCATCAGGTCCGGGGTGAACTGCACCCGCTTGGTGTCCAGCGACAGCGAGGCCGCGACCGCCCGCACCAGCAACGTCTTGGCGACGCCGGGCACGCCCTCCAGCAGCACATGTCCACGGCACAGCAGCGCGATGACCAGGCCGGTCACCACCGCGTCCTGGCCGATCACGGCCTTGCCTACCTCCTGCCGCAGGTCGACGAGGGCCCGCCGGGCGGCGTCGCTGTCGATGCCGGTGCGGCGAGGCGCCCGGCTGCGGCTCGCCGGGGTACGGCTGGCCGCCGTCGTGGTCGAGGCTGCCGGCGTGCGGCGGCGGGGGGCGGGACCGGTCGCGGGTGCCGTCACGAGCCGGCCACCTCCTGCTTCGTCTCGGGCTGGTTGAGGGTCGTCTCGATCGTGCGCAGGTCGTCCGACAGGCGCACCAGCGCGGCGTCGTCGCCCGGAGCCGCACCGTACAGGAGCCCGTCGAGCCGGGTCGGGTCCTCGCCGGTGCGCTCGGACAGCACGGTCACCAGGCCCATCCGGTCAGGTGAAGCGCCGGCGCCCACTCGGCGGGCGAGCCGATCGCGGGTCGCTGCCCGCAGCGCCTCGGCGGCCTGTCCGCGCGCGCCGGCCGCCCGGTAGAGCCGGCCTCGACCCTCGACGGCTTCGGCAGCGCGCACCACGACCGGCAGCGGTTCGGACACGACCCGGCCTAGCCGGCGTGCGCGCCACAGGGCCAGCACGGCGAGCACGACCAGCAGCTGTACCGCCCCCCCGGTGACGCCGTCGGCGATGAGGTCCGACAGCGGCGTGCGGCCGTCGCCCGTGACTGCCCGGCCGGGCAGCGGCACCAGCCAGGCGACGGTGTCGACCTGTGCACCACCGAGCAGCCCCAGGGCGAGCGCGGCGTTGCCCCGGTCGTCGAGCCGGTCGTTTGTCAGCAGGGCGCCGTCGCCGAGCAGCGTCGCGCGGTCCAGCACCAGCAGGGTGGCCTCGCCGCCGGTGGCGTAGCAACCGGTGACGGCTGCGTCGCCGGTGCCGCGGTAGGTGGCCCCGCCGAGGTCGACCTCACCTGCGCGCATCGCGGCCGGCTGGTCGCACGCCGGTCGGCGGCTGTCCACGTCGACGACGTCGCGGACCTCTGCCGGAAGGTCCAGCGCGTCGAGCTGCTCGTCGTCGGCGCCGATCACGAGCAGCCGGTCG
>JBBPYI010000118.1:0-20738 GCA_038200075.1 Mycobacteriales bacterium | reverse complement strand
GTCGTCGAGGTGCTCGCGCCTCAGACGGCAAGCCCCAGCAGGTAAGCCTTCTCGGCCAACGCCTCGAACCGGGCCTTGACATGCCGGGCGTCGTCGAGCGCGTGGTGCAGCCCCGTCGCCTGCGTCGGCAGCAGCGGCCGGCCCAGGTGCCGCCAGAGCTGGTGCACGTCCATGGTGAAGCGCGGCACCACCCGCGGCAGCTCGGGCATCGAGCCCCACAGCTGACACAGCGCGACGTGGTCGTAGGCGCCGTACCAGGCCCACAGCTCTGGGTCGTCGCCCATCAGATCGAGCAGACCGGCGCGCAGCTGCTCGCGGCTCATCCAGGCAGCATCGCCGAGCGGCGGCAGCTGCGGAAGGACGTGCTCCTTGACCCAGGGGTGGGCGGTCGCCGGGTCGAACTCGGTGGAGACGCCGTAGAACTCCCGGCCGTCCTCCCTGACCGCCCCGATCGAGACCAGCCCGAGCTGGGGCGCGGTGGTGGAGAACTCACCGTCGTAGAAGACCTTCACATGCGCCATCCTGCATGGGTCGTCGGTGTGACCTCTCGCGCCCGGTGTTTGCGACACCCGCGGGGCGTGCACGCCACAGGGAGCCGATCGAGGGGGGTTGTCACCGTGTGCGGGTTCAGCGGCGAGGTGCGCCGTGACGGACAGGCGGCCGACGTGGGCGCGGTGGCGCGCATGACGGCGACCATGCACGACCGCGGACCGGACGGCTCGGGCGTATGGTCCCAGCGGGCCGTCGCCCTGGGGCACCGCCGCCTGAAGATCGTTGACCTGTCCGAGCAGGCGGCGCAGCCGATGGTCGACTCCGACCTGGGCCTGACGATCGTCTTCAACGGGATGATCTACAACTACGCCGAGCTGCGACGAGAGCTGCAGGGACTGGGGCGCAGGTTCTTCTCCCACGGTGACACCGAGGTCGTGCTCAAGGCGTACGCGCAGTGGGGTGAGGACTTCGTCGACCACCTCGTCGGCATGTTCGCCTGCGCGATCGTCGAGCGCGACAGCGGTCGGGTGGTGCTGGCCCGCGACCGGCTCGGCATCAAGCCGCTCTACCTCGCCGAGGTGTCGGGGGCACTGCGCTTCGCCAGCACGCTGCCGGCGCTGCTCGCCGGCGGCGGCGTGGACACCGAGCTGGACCGCGCCGCGCTGCACTCCTATCTGTCGTTCCACTCGGTGGTCCCGGCGCCGCGCACCGTGCTGGCCGGGGTCCGCAAGCTGCCGCCCGCGACCGTGCGCGTCATCGAGGCCGATGGCACCAGCCGGGACAGGACGTACTGGCAGCCGCCCTACACCCGGGACCCGGCGAAGGCCGCCTGGTCACCGCAGGACTGGGAGCAGGCCGTGCTGGACGCCCTGCGGCTGGCCGTACGCCGCCGGATGGTCGCCGATGTCGAGGTGGGTGTCCTGCTCTCCGGCGGGGTCGACTCCTCTTTGGTGGTAGGGCTTCTGGCTGAGCAGGGCCAGCAGGACCTGCGCACCTTCAGCATCGGCTTCGACGCCGTTGCCGGCCGGTCCGGCGACGAGTTCCAGTACAGCGACCTGATCGCCCAGCGGTTCGGCACCTTGCACACCCAGCTGCGCATCCCGCCCCAGCAGACCCTGCCGGCCCTGGACCGGGCGGTCGCGGCGATGGCCGAACCGATGGTCAGCCACGATGTCGTGGCGTTCTACCTGCTGTCCCAGGAGGTGTCCCAGCACGTCCGCGTGGTGCAGTCCGGCCAGGGCGCGGACGAGGTCTTCGCCGGCTACCACTGGTATCCGCCGATGCTCGGTGCGACCGCCCCCCTCGACACCTACGCCAGCGCGTTCTTCGACCGGGACGACAACGGCGTACGCGCCCTGCTGGCGCCCGAGTGGCACGCCTCGGCGGACGAGAGCCGCCAGTTCGTCGCCGAGCACTTCGCGCGTCCCGGCGCCGACACCGCCCTGGACCGCGCGCTGCGCCTGGACACCGAGGTCATGCTCGTCGACGACCCGGTCAAGCGGGTCGACAACACCACGATGGCCTTCGGTCTGGAGGCCCGGGTGCCGTTCCTGGACCACGAGCTCGTCGAGCTGGCCGCGCAGTGCCCGCCCGAGCTCAAGCTGGCCCACGGCGGCAAGGGCGTGCTCAAACAGGCGGCCCGCAAGGTCATCCCGAGCGAGGTGATCGACCGACCCAAGGGCTACTTCCCCGTCCCCGCGCTCACCCACCTGGAAGGCGGGTTCCTCGACCGGGTCCGCGACGCCTTGCACGCACCAGCGGCCCGCGAGCGCAGCCTGTTCCGCCCGGAGGTCGTCGACCGGATGCTGGCCGATCCGAACGGCTCGCTCACCCCGCTGGGCGGTAATCCACTGTGGCAGCTGGGGCTGCTGGAGATGTGGTTGCAGGGACGGGGCCTATGACCTTCAGCACCCGCTGGCACCGCCTCTCGGCGGATCTCCCCGACGGGGTGACGTCCGACGTGGTGCTCGACTGCGGCTGGGGCAGGATCGTCTTTGGCCAGACCTTCACCTCCGCGGACCGGCTGCGGGCCGCGTTGCGCAGCGAGGAGAGCGGGCAGCGCGACATCTGCGTCTACCCGCGCGAGCCCCACGTGCTGGTCGCGCAGTCCCCGTCGGAGCTGTTCCTGGACCCCTCGCACACCTACCGGCTGGAGCTGGCCTCCTACTCCCCTGGCCGCACCAGCGCGGCGATCGTGCGCCCGTTGCGCGACCGCTCAGACGCCGTCGCCCTCAACGACATCTACGGCACCGCGGGGATGCTGCAGGCCGACCCGGACCTGGTCCTCGCCAACGCCCAGGACCCGGCCTTCACCTACCTGGTCGCCGCGGAGCCGGGCACCGGCCGCATCATCGGCACCGTCACGGGAGTCGACCACGTCGACGCCTTCGGCGACCCCGAGGGGGGCACCAGCCTGTGGTGCCTCGCGGTCGACCCGCAGAGCCGGCTGGCCGGGGTCGGGGAGCACCTCACGCATGCCCTGGCGCAGTCCGCCGCCGCGCGCAGCCGGGCGTACGTCGACCTGTCGGTGCTCCACGACAACCGCAGGGCGATCACGCTCTACGAGCGGGTCGGCTTCACCCGCATCCCCGTGCTGTCGCTCAAGCGCAAGAACACCATCAACGAGCGCCTGTTCGTCGCCCCGCCCTCGGAGCGCTATCAGCGCCTGAACCCCTACGCGCGGATCATCGCCGACGAGGCCCGCCGTCGCGGGATCGCGGTGGAGGTCCTGGACGCCGAGTGGGGCGAGCTGCGGCTCTCGCACGCCGGGCGCAGCATCGTCACCCGGGAGTCGCTGTCGGAGCTGACGACGGCGGTGGCGATGTCGCGCTGCGACGACAAGCGGGTCACCCGCCGGATCCTGCAGCAGGCGGGGCTGTCGGTCCCGCGAGGGCGTACGGCCGGCGACGACGAGGCCGACGCCGCGTTCCTGGCCGAGGTCGGCGAGGTGGTCGTCAAGCCGGCCCGCGGCGAGCAGGGCAGAGGCATCACCGTCGGCGTACGCGACACGGGCGCGCTGGCGGCCGCCATCGCCCTGGCCCGCCAGCACTGCCCCGACGTGCTGGTGGAGGAGCTCGTCGCCGGCGAGGACCTCCGGGTCGTCCTCATCGGCCACGAGGTGGTGGCTGCCGCCGTGCGGCGACCGGCCTCGGTGATCGGCGACGGCACGCACACCGTCCGGGAGCTCATCACCTCTCAGAGCCGGCGCCGAGCCGCGGCGACGGGCGGCGAGTCGCGGATCCCGCTCGACGACAACACCGACGACACGGTCCGGGGCCAGGGTCACGAGCTCGACGACGTCCTCGCCCCCGGCCAGGAGCTGACGGTCTGCCGGACAGCCAACCTGCACACCGGTGGCACCATTCATGACGTGACCGATCTGCTGCACCCCGACCTGGCGACCGCCTCCATCCGGGCCAGCCGCGCCCTCGACGTGCCGGTGACGGGTCTGGACCTGCTGGTACCCGACGTGACCCGCCCCGAGCACGTCGTCATCGAAGCCAACGAGCGCCCGGGCTTGGCCAACCACGAGCCACGCCCGACGACCGAGCGCTTCATCGACCTGCTCTTCCCGGAGACGGCGACAGGGATGCGCCCTTGACCCGCGAGCCGGTGGTGCCGCGGCTGCTCGAGATCGACATGGACTACGTGCAGTCGGTGCTGCTGCACCTGCTCCGCATCCCCAGCCCGACGGGTCGCACCGACGAGGTCGTCCAGTACGTCGGAGAGCTCATCCGCGAGCTGGGCATGGACCTGGTGGTGACCCGGCGCGGGCTGCTCAACGCCACCCTGCCCGGCCGTCGATCGGGCGCCGACCGGGCGGTCGTGGTGCACGCCGACACGATCGGCTGCATGGTGACCCGCCTCAAGGACAGCGGCCGGCTCGAGGTGACCCAGCTGGGCACGCACAGCGCCCGTTTCGCCGAGGGGGCCCACATCACGCTGTTCACCGACACCCCGGGCCTGCACTACTCCGGCACGATCCTGCCGCTCAAGAGCAGCGGCCACCAGTACGGCGACGAGGTCGACACCCAGGGCGTCGGCTGGCCGATCGTCGAGGTGCGTCTCGACGAGCCCGTCCACGACGAGCCCGGGCTGCGCGCCCTCGGCGTCCAGGTCGGCGACTTCGTCGCGCTCGACGCCAACCCGCAGATCACAACCAACGGCTTCGTCAAGAGCAGGCACCTGGACGACAAGGCCGGGATCGCCGCGGTACTCGGGGCTTTCAAAGCCCTGCTTGACCACGACGTCGTGCCGCTCATCGGCGCTCACCTGCTGGTGACGATCGCAGAAGAGGTCGGTCATGGCGCCACCCACGGTCTGGACCCCGACGTTGCCGAGATGGTCGCGGTCGACAACGCGGTCGTGGCGCCCGGTCAGCAGTCCCGCGAGGACCGGGTCAACATCGCGATGCTGGACTCCAGCGGCCCCTTCGACTACCACTTCTCCCGCAAGCTCCTCGACCTGTGCCAGGACCACGCGATCCCGCACACCCGCGACACGTTCCGGCACTACCGGTCCGATGCTGCCAGCGCGGTCGAGGCCGGGCTGGAGATGCGCACGGCACTTGTCGGCTTCGGAGTGGACTCGAGCCACGGGCACGAGCGCACCCACCTGGACAGCCTTCGAGCGGTGGCGCAGCTGCTGACGGTCTACCTGCAGACCGACCTGACCTTTCCGGAGTGGGACCGCGACGAGCGCGGCCCGCTGGAGGGCTTCCCGAGCCGATCAGTGCAGCCGACACCCCTCGAACCACCCCCACGCATCGGCGAGTGATCGGTAGCGTCCCCCCATGACGTTCTCCATCGTGGCCCGCAGCGCCGACGGCGCCAGCTGGGGTGTTGCGGTCGCCAGCAAGTTCCTCGCCGCCGGCTCCGTGGTGCCCGGCGCCCGAGCGGGCCTCGGGGCGATCGCCACCCAGTCCTTCGTCAACCTGCGCTATCTGCCCGACGGACTGGCGCTGCTCGCGGACGGATTGCCGGCCCAGCAGGTCCTGGACCGCCTGACCGCCGACGACGAGCTGCGTGCGCAGCGGCAGGCCGGCATCGTCGACCGGGACGGCAGCGCGGCCGCCTGGACCGGTGAGGAGTGCATCCCCTGGGCCGGCAGCTCCTGCGGTCAGGACCACGCAGTCCAGGGCAACTGCCTGGCCGGCCCGGATGTCGTGGGGCAGATGTCGGCGGTCTTCACGGCCGGCGACCCTGACGAGCCCCTGGCCGGGCGGCTGCTGGCGGTGCTCGCGGCCGGGGACGCCGCTGGCGGCGACCGGCGCGGCCGCCAGAGCGCCGCCCTGCTGGTCGTCACCGAGGGCGGGGGGTACGGCGGCGGCAGCGACGTCGCAGTCGACCTCAGGGTGGACGACCACCCCGCACCGGTCGCGGAGCTGACCCGGCTGCTCGGTCTGCACGAGCTCTTCTTCGGCCGGCCCTCCCCGCAGGACCTGCGAGCCCTCGAGGGCGAGCTGGCCGCCGAGGTGCAGTCCCTGCTGACCGGGCTGGGCCACGACGGGGACCTCCCGCTCGACGAACGACTGCTCGACTGGATGGGCTGGGAGAACTACGAGGAGCGGCACGTCGCCGGGCACATCGACATCACCGTCCTGGCCAAGCTGCGCGAGGCCGGCCGGTGAGCGTGCTGGCCCTGGACGTCGGCACGACCGGTGTCACTGCCTTGGTCGTCAGCGAGGACGGCGGGGTCCTGCGCCGCGGCTATCAGGAGTTCCCCCAGCACTTCCCGCGCCCCGGTTGGGTCGAGCACGAGCCGGAGGAGATCTGGCAGGCCGTGCTGGCCGCTGCCCGCACGGCGATGGCGGGCGCGCCGTCGCACGGCATCACCTGCCTGGGCGTCACCGACCAGCGGGAGACCGCGGTGCTCTGGGACCGCGAGAGCCTGGCCGCGCCCCGCCGGGCGATCGTCTGGCAGGACCGACGGACGACCGGGGTCTGCGACCGGCTCAAGGACGCCGGCCACGAGCCGCGGGTCGCCGAGCTGACGGGGCTGCGCCTGGACCCGTACTTCACGGCCACCAAGCTGACCTGGCTCGCCGAGCACGACCCCACCTCCTGGCAGGGGGTGCTCGACGGCAAGACCGCGGTGGGGACGGTCGACTCCTACGTCGTCGCGCGGCTCACCGGCGGTCGACGGCACGTCACGGACGCCTCCAACGCCAGCCGCACCCTGCTGTTCGACCTGCGCAGCGGTGCCTGGAGTCCCGAGCTGTGCCAGCTGTTCGGGGTGCCCCTTGCGGCGCTGCCGGAAGTCGTCCCGTCGTACGGGGAGATCGCGCACACCGACCCGGCGGCGTTCCTCGGCCTGGACGTCCCCATCGCGGGCATCGCCGGAGACCAGCAGGCGGCCTTGTTCGGGCAGGGCTGCTACGAGCTCGGGCGCAGCAAGTGCACCTACGGCACCGGCTCGTTCGTGCTCGTCAACACCGGTCCGACACCGGTGCTGTCGGACCGGCTGCTCACGACGGTCGCGTGGATGGAGCCCGGCGGCGCGCTGGTCTACGCCCTCGAAGGTGCGGTCTTCGTGACCGGCGCCGCCGTGCAGTGGCTGCGGGACGGGTTGCAGCTGATCGGCAGCGCCGCCGAGATCGAGTCCCTGGCGCGCACTGTCCCCGACAGCGACGGCGTCATCTTCGTCCCCGCGCTGACCGGTCTGGGCGCCCCGCACTGGGACCCGGCGGCGCGCGGCGCGATGTTCGGACTGTCCCGCGGCACGACCCGCGCCCACCTGGCCCGCGCAACCCTGGACGCCATCGCCTTCCAGGTGCGCGATGTCGTCGACGCCATGACCGCGGAGGCCGGTCTGGCCGTCCCTGTCCTGCAGGTCGACGGCGGCGCCTCGGCCAACGACCTGCTCTGCCAGCTGCAGGCCGACCAGCTGGGTGTGCCCGTCCAGCGCCCGAAGGTGCTGGAGACGACCGCCCTCGGCGCGGCGTTCCTGGCCGGTCTCGGGACCGGCGTGTGGTCCTCGCGCGACGAGCTCGCCGACACCTGGCAGCTCGACCGTCGTTTCGAGCCCACCTCGGGCGTACGCGACGACGGCAACCACGGCCGCTGGTCCCGCGCGGTGGAGCGGACATCAGGCTGGTCCTGAGACGCTGCGCCGACGCGGGCGGACGTGACATCCTGCGGACCCGTCATCGATGAAGGAGCTGCGCATGAGCGAGCACGTCTACCGCGTCACCGAAGTCGTCGGATCGTCGTCGGACTCGGTCCAGCAGGCCATCCAGAACGGCCTGGAGCGAGTTGCCCGGACCGTGCGCAACGTCGAGTGGTTCGAGACCACCACGATCCGGGGCGCCGTCACCGACGGCCAGATCACCGCGTATCAGGTCGGTCTGAAGGTCGGCTTCCGCCTGGAGGGCTGACAGCAGGGCGTCAGGACGATCCGCGTCGGCGGATCGTCCGGCCCAGCCAGGTCGTCGGGACATAGCGCCGGTCGACCACCCTCTCCTTCATGGGGATCAGCGCGTTGTCGGTGATGTGAATGCCCTCCGGGCAGACCTCCGTGCAGCACTTGGTGATGTTGCACATCCCCAGACCCCCCTCCTCGACAGCGAAGGCCTTGCGGTCGACGGTGTCCAGCGGGTGCATGTCCAGCTCGGCCAGACGCATCAGGAAGCGCGGACCGGAGAACGCCGGCTTGTTGTCCTCGTGGTCGCGCACGACATGGCAGACGTCCTGGCACAGGAAGCACTCGATGCACTTGCGGAACTCCTGGGAGCGCTCCACGTCGATCTGCTGCATCCGGTGGCTGCCGTCGGCCTCTCGAGCCTGAGGCGTGAACGGCGGGATCGCCGCAGCCTTCTCGTAGTTGAAGGACACATCGGTGACCAGGTCGCGGATCACCGGGAACGCCCGCAGCGGCGTGATCGTGACGACCTCGTCAGGGGCGAAGGTACCCATCCGAGTCAGGCACATCAGCCGTGGTCGCCCGTTGATCTCGGCGCTGCACGACCCGCACTTGCCGGCCTTGCAGTTCCACCGCACCGCCAGGTCCGGGGTCTGGGTGGCCTGCAGCCGGTGCAGGATGTCCAGCACCACCTCGCCCTCGTTGACCGTGACGGTGAAGTCCTGCAGCTGCCCGCCTGAGGCGTCACCGCGCCAGACCCTGAACGCTGCCTCATGAGTCACGCTGTCTCCTCGAAGATCTCGGCCAGGTCGGGGGGCATGACGGGCAGGGGCTGGCGCGACAGCGCAACCCCGTCACCGTCGTAGCGGCAGATGACGTTGAGTGCGGCCCACTCGTCCTGCGGGCCGGGGAAGTCCTCGCGGGTGTGCCCACCCCGGCTCTCCTGCCGCTCCAGGGCGGCCCGGGCGATGCACTCGGAGACGCGGAGCATGTGGGGAAGGTCCAGGGCCAGGTGCCAGCCGGGATTGTACTGGCGGTGCCCCTCCACCGTCAGCGCCTGCACGCGCAGCTTGAGCTCCTCGATGCGCGCCAGCGCCTGCTCGATCTCGGCGGCGGTGCGGATGATGCCGACGAGCTCGTTCATGGCCTCCTGCAGATCGTGCTGGATCGTGTAGGGGTTCTCTCCACCCTCGCGGGCGAACGGCGCCAGGGCCGCCGTGGCAGCCTCGGTCAGCGCCGTCTCCGGCAGCGCTGCGACCGTCGTGGCCTTGGCGTACGCCGCGGCCGCCGTCCCGGCGCGTCGACCGAAGACGAGCAGATCCGACAGCGAGTTGCCGCCGAGCCGGTTGGAGCCGTGCATCCCGCCGGCCACCTCCCCGGCGGCGAACAGCCCTGGGACGACGGCCGCGGCCGTCTCCGGATCGACCTCGACCCCGCCCATGACGTAGTGGCAGGTCGGGCCGACCTCCATGGCCTCCGCGGTGATGTCCACCTCGGCCAGCTCCTTGAACTGGTGGTACATCGAGGGCAGGCGCTTCCTGATGTAGTCGGCGTCGCGGCGCGAGGCGATGTCCAGGAACACTCCGCCGTGCGGCGACCCGCGACCGGCCTTGACCTCGCTGTTGATGGCGCGGGCGACCTCGTCGCGCGGGAGCAGCTCAGGCGGCCGGCGGTTGTTCTTCTTGTCGACGTACCACCGGTCGGCCTCCTCCTCGGTCTCGGCGGTCTCCTTGCGGAAGTAATCCGGGATGTAGTCGAACATGAAGCGGTTGCCGGCTGAGTTCTTCAGCACCCCACCGTCGCCGCGCACGGACTCCGTCACCAGGATTCCGCGCACCGAGGGCGGCCAGACCATCCCGGTCGGGTGGAACTGCACGAACTCCATGTTGACCAGCGTCGCGCCGGCCTGCAACGCCAGCGAGTGCCCGTCGCCGGTGTACTCCCAGGAGTTCGACGTGACCTTGTAGGACTTGCCGATCCCACCGGTGGCCAGCACGACCGACGGCGCCTGCAGCGCCAGGAAGCGCCCCGACTCGCGCCAGTAGCCGAACGCCCCGCAGATGCGTCCATCGTCGGCGGTGAGCAGCCGCGTGACGGTGCACTCCATGTAGACGTCGATCCCGAGCGCCACGGCCCGCTGCTGCAGGGTGCGCAACAGCTCCAGCCCGGTGCGGTCGCCGACGTGGGCGAGCCGAGCGTACCGGTGCCCGCCGAAGTCGCGTTGGGAGATGAGCCCGTCGGGCGTGCGGTCGAACAGCGCCCCCCAGTCCTCCAGCTCGCGCACGCGGTCGGGGGCCTCCTGCGCGTGCAGCTGCGCCATCCGCCAGTGGTTGAGCATCTTCCCGCCACGCATGGTGTCGCGGAAGTGCACCTTCCAGCCGTCTTCCGGATAGACGTTGCCCATCGCCGCGGCGATGCCGCCCTCGGCCATGACGGTGTGCGCCTTGCCGAGCAGCGACTTGCAGACCACCGCCGTACGCGCACCCTGCTCGTGTGCCTCGATCGCCGCGCGCAGGCCGGCTCCGCCTGCACCGATGACCACCACGTCGTAGTCGTGCCGTTCGAGCTCGGTCACGTTTAGAAGAACCTCAGATCGGTGAAGGCGCCGGTGGCCAGCGAGCGGACGTAGAAGTCGGTGAAGGCCACGAAGACCAGGCTCACCCAGGCGAACTGCATGTGCCGGGCGTTGAGTCGGGACACGGTCGTCCAGGCCTTGTAGCGGACCGGGTGCTTGGAGAAGTGCGTGAGCCGGCCGCCGATGATGTGCCGGCAGGAGTGGCACGACAGCGTGTAGAGCCACAGCAGCGTCGCGTTGGTCAGCAGCACCAGGGTCCCGAGACCCATGTGCCCCCACTCCCCCTCGGCGTTGCGGAACGCCACGATCGCGTCGTAGGTGAGGATCAGGTTGAAGACCACGCCCGCATAGAGGAAGTAGCGGTGCAGGTTCTGGAACAGCAACGGGAAGCGGGTCTCACCGCTGTAGCTGCCATGCGGCTCAGCGACCGCGCAGGCCGGGGGCGACAGCCAGAAGGCCCGGTAGTAGGCCTTGCGGTAGTAGTAGCAGGTCAGCCGAAAGCCCAGCGGCACGATGAGGATGTAGAGCGCGGGCGTCAGGAAGGCCGGCCCTGCGAACAGCTCAGGGAAGGTGTCGCCCTCGCAGGCCGTCGTGATGCACGGCGAGTAGAACGGCGAGATGTACGGCTCGGCGAAGTAGTTCGCGTTCTCGAACGCCCGCGCTGTCGAGTAGATGATGAACAGCATCAGCACGCTGACGGTGATCAGCGGCTGCAGCCACCATCGGTCGGTGCGCAGCGTGCGTGCGGCGACGCGGGCCCGTCCGGGCGCGCCGGTGCCATCGGGCGCGAGAGTCGTCATGGCTTCAGCGCCGGCCTGGCTCGGCGCGGCCGCCGAGGCCCTCGTCCTCGGCGTCCATCCAGAAGTCGTGGGCGTACGGCGTATCCGGGATGACCATCCGCGGCGCAGGCGGCGGGGCCGACGTGGAGGGGGTGCTCGACTCAGCGCCGCACAGCGCGTCCAGGTCCTCGCGCACCCGCGTCGTGTCGCTTTTGAGTCGGCGAGCGTCGATGCTGTCCGGGTAGTGCCGGCCCAGCGCGGCAACCGCCTTCTCCAGCGTGCGGACCAGGCCGCGGGCTGCCGCGACGTCCTCCTGCTTGCCCATCCGGCCAACCTCCCGGTGCCTGCACCCGCCGGTGCGGGTGTGACGCAGTCAACACTGCCCGGGCCCTTCGTGGGAAGCCCCGGAGCACGAGACACGCCGTGCCGCAACCCGAGCCGGGCTCAGCCCGGCCGACCGCTCAGCCGCAGGCGGGCACCGGCGCGAGCGGCGGCGGGAGGCCGATCGACGGCATCCCCAGGCTCACCCCGGGCGTGACGGGTAGCCGGCCGGCCTCCCAGGCGTCCCCCGCCGCCGTACGCCGGTGCGACAGCAAGGGTCCCTCGGCCAGCAGGTAGTGCGGTGCGCCCCGGGTCACGACCGTCTGCACGACGTCGCCGGGGCGTACGCCCGCAGCGCCTGGCAGGTGCACCAGGCGGTTGTCACGGGCCCGGCCGGTGAGCCGGTCGCCGCTGTCCTTGCGGCCCTCGCCGGCGCTGAGGAGCACCTCGACCGTACGGCCGACCTGCGCCGTCATCTCCTCCAGCGCGATCCGGTCCTGCAGCACGATCAACCGCTCGTAGCGCTCCTGCACGACCTGCTTGGGCAGCGGCGCGAGCCCGGCGGCCGGGGTGCCGGGTCGCGGGGAGTACTGGAAGGTGAACGCGCCCGCGAAGCGCGACGCCTCGACGACGCGCAAGGTCTCGGCGAAGTCGGCCTCGGTCTCGGTCGGGAAGCCCACGATGATGTCGGTGGTGATCGCGGCGTCCGGCAGCTGCTCACGAACCCGCTCCAGGATGCCCAGGAAGCGCTCGGAGCGGTAGGAGCGGCGCATCGCCTTGAGCACCGCGTCAGAGCCGGACTGCAGGGGCATGTGCAGCGACGGGCAGACCGCGGGAGTCTCGGCCATCGCCGTGATCACGTCGTCGGTGAAGTCGCGCGGGTGCGGGCTGGTGAAGCGGATGCGCTCTAGTCCCGTCTGCCCGACCGCACGCAGCAGCTTGCCGAAGGCGTCGCGGTCGCCGAAGGACCGGCCGTAGGAGTTGACGTTCTGTCCGAGCAGCGTCACCTCCAGCACGCCCTGCCCGACGAGCATCTCAACCTCGCGCAGCACATCGCCGGGGCGCCGGTCCTGCTCGCCCCCGCGCAGCGACGGCACGATGCAGAACGTGCAGGTGTTGTCGCAGCCGACGCTGATCGACACCCAGGCGGAGTAGGTCGACTCGCGCCGTGCCGGCAGGGTCGACGGGAAGACCTCGAGGGCTTCGAGCAGCTCGACCTGGCTGGCCTGCTCGACCCGGGCGCGCTCCAGCAGCACCGGCAGCGACCCGACGTTGTGGGTGCCGAAGACGACGTCGACCCACGGGGCGCGCTCCACCACCGCGCCCTGGTCCTTCTGCGCCAGGCAGCCGCCGACGGCGATCTGCATGCCCGGCATGCGGTCCTTGACCGGCTTGAGGTGGCCGAGGTTGCCATAGAGCCGGTTGTCGGCGTTCTCACGGACGGCGCAGGTGTTGAACACGACGACGTCCGGCGTCACGCCGTCAGCGGCGGGCGCATAGCCGGCAGCGTCCAGCAGCCCGCTGATCCGCTCGGAGTCGTGCACGTTCATCTGACACCCGTAGGTGCGCACCTCGTACGTCCTCACGTCACAAGGGTAGGCGCGGCGCAATCGGGTAGCGTGGTCCCCAGAGGGGAGTACTTCCCAAGCACCGCTCCGGTCAGTACGGCTGTTCCACGACAGCCTCGGACGGTCGCCCGCGTGCGGGTGAAGGAGACCTCGGACCGCCGTCCGAGGAGACCCGTGAACCCCGTCGCCCAAGAGCTGCAGACCGTCGCCACCCCCGGCCTGTGGGTCGCCACGCTTGGCGCCGTCCTCGCGCTGCTGGTGCTCGACTTCCTCATTACCCGCAAGCCGCACGAGGTCTCGATGCGCGAGGCCGTCGGCTGGTCGGCCTTCTACATTGCGCTGCCACTGGCCTTCGGCGCCTACATCTGGTCGCGCTTCGGCTCCGCGACCGGTGTCGAGTACCTCACCGGCTACCTGGTCGAGAAGTCGCTCTCGGTCGACAACCTGTTCGTCTTCATGCTCCTGCTCGCGGCGTTCGCCGTCCCGGTCGCGCTGCAGCAGCGGGTGCTGCTCTACGGCATCGTCGGCGCGCTGGTCCTGCGGGGCATCTTCATCGCGCTGGGAGCCGCCGCACTGGACCAGCTGTCCTTCGCCTTCCTGCTGTTCGGCGGCGTCCTGCTCGCCACCGCCGTCAAGATCCTGCGCGACCAGCGCAAGGGGCACGGCCACACCGTCGACGTCGACACGATGCGCTCCGTACGCCTGCTGCGCCGCTTCATGCCCGTGACGTCGGAGTACCAGGGTCCGCGCCTGTTCGTGAAGCAGAACGGCGTACGCGCGGCCACGCCCTTCGCCTTGGTCGTCATCGCGGTATTCGCCACCGACGTGGTCTTCGCCGTCGACTCGGTCCCTGCCGTCTACGGCATCACCGGCGATCCGTTCCTGGTCTTCGCCACCAACGCCTTCGCACTGCTCGGTCTGCGGGCGCTGTACTTCGTTCTGCAGGGCGCGCTGTCCAAGCTGGTCCACCTCGGCTACGGCCTGGCCGCCATCCTGGGCTTCATCGGCGTGAAGCTGGTGCTGCACTGGGCGCACGGCATCTGGCCCGGGGTGCCGGAGATCCCGACGCTGGCCTCGCTCGGCGTCATCATCGGGGTGCTGGCCATCACGACCGCCACCAGCCTGGCGGCCACCCGATGCGACGAGGCTGCCGACGAGCGCGACGAGGTCCAGACGCAGGTACCGTAACCCAGGCGCTCAGGGGCAGGCCGACCACAGTCCCCGGCCGGCCTGCTCCGCCTCCTTCTCGGCGACGCGGTAGTCCTGCAGATAGGCGGTGTTGGGACGCACGACCAGGACGGTCGCGAAGCCCTCGCGCAGCAGCGCCTGTCCGACCTCGACGCCGACGGCGTTCCAGACGTGCAGCAGGGGCCGGCCGAAGCGGTCCTGCGGGTCGCGGTCAGCCTGCACGCGGACCTCACTGCCGTCCGGGAGCAGCTCCTCGGCCCGGTCGGCGGCCTCCGGCCCGAAGCACTCCGGACCGGTGAACACCTCGGGGGTGTCGACCAGGAGCAGCCGGACCCGGGTGGGCCGGGCCGGCAGCGGACCGGTCCCGCGGCCGCGCAGCACGACGGTGTCACCGTCGACCGGCCGGACGACGACGGCTGCCTGCGCGCCGGCGGGCACCGGAATCCCGACAGCAGCAGGTGTGGGGACCGCCGGGGCGGCGCAGGCCGGCAACAGCAGCAGGCTCAGCATCCAGTGGCGCACCGCGGCAGCCAACCAGGCGCCGCTGACATGGTGCTGGCCAAGCGCCACTCGAGGTGCCATGGTCTGGCCATCCGCCCTCGACAGGAGCCCTCCGTGCGCCGTCCTCTCGCCCTGTTCTGCGCAGCTGCTCTGGGAGTGACGGGGGTCGCACTGACCGCCCCCGCCCAGGCCGCCCCCTCCCCCCAGGCAAGCAGCGCGGCAGCCGCTGCCGCTCCCGATGAGCTCGTCGTCGGCTACGTCGTGGGCGCCTCGCCCGAGCAGCGCTCCCGGGCCCGCGGGCGCGCGTCGGCGCAGCTCGCCGAGCGCGTGGTGCAGGCCGCCGCCGACCGGACCGAGGTGGAGCTGGTCCGGCTCCCGCAGGGCAAGAACCGCGACCAGGCCGCCGCCGAGCTGCAGAGCGACCCGGCCGTCGCGTACGTCGAGCCGAACTGGACGCTCATTCACCAGGCCACCGCCACCGACCCGATCTACACGAGTCCCGACCCCGCCAAGGACCTCTGGGGGATGCGGGGCGACGCCGCGGGCGCCGCCGGAAGTCAGGCCGACAAGGCCTGGGCTGCGGGCCACACCGGCTCAGCGGGCGTCTACGTCGGGGTCATCGACGAAGGTATCCAGTTCACCCACCCGGACCTGTCGGGGCAGGTCTGGACCAACCCGTTCGACGCGGCTGGCGACGGCAAGGACAACGACGGCAACGGCTACATCGACGACACTCACGGATGGGACTTCGCCAACAACGACAACACGATCTACGACGGCGGAACGCGGGGATCGCTGGACGACCACGGCACCCACGTCTCGGGCACGATCGGGGCGAAAGCGAACAACGACGTCGGCGTCGTCGGCATGAACTGGAACGTCACGCTTATCAGCGGCAAGTTCCTTGGCCGCCGCGGAGGTTCGTTGACCGACGCCGTCAAGGCGGTCGACTACTTCACCGGTCTCAAAGCCCGCCACGGGCTCAACATCGTCGCGACCAACAACAGCTGGGGCGGTGGCGGCTTCTCGCAGACTCTGCTCGACGCCATCACGCGGGCCAACGCCCAGGACATCCTGTTCGTCGCCGCGGCCGGCAACAGCGGGACCGACAACGACGCCACAGCCAGCTACCCGTCCGGCTACGACGTGCCGAACGTCATCGCGGTGGCGGCCATCGACCGCAACGGCGGCCTGGCCAGCTTCAGCCAGTACGGCGCGACAACCGTGGATCTCGGTGCCCCCGGCGTCGGTGTCTGGTCCACGACCGCGCCAGGGACCTACGAGTCCTACAACGGCACCTCGATGGCCACGCCCCACGTGACCGGCGCCGCCGCGCTCTACGCCTCGACCCACCCCGGCTCGACCGCTGCGCAGATCAAAGCCGCGATCCTGGGCGCTGTCGTCCCGACCGCCTCGCTGGCTGGCAAGACGGCTACCGGCGGCCGGCTCGACGTGAGCGGCTTCTAGTCCAGCTCCAGCTCGAACCAGACGCACTTGCCGCCGTTCTCGGGCTGCACGCCCCAGGTCCGCGCCAGCGCGTCGAGCAGGAGCAGGCCGCGGCCGGACTCCTGGTCGTCCGACGGCGTTAGGCTGGGGGTCGGCAGCACGGGCGAGGCGTCGACGACCTCCACCCGCAGCCCCGCGACAGTCACGGCCGCCCGGACGAGGAGCTCAGCCACACCCACGTGGCGTACGGCGTTGGCCACCATCTCGGTCACGAGCAGCTGCGCGACATCGGAGTCACCGGGCACCAGGTCGCGTACGGCGTGGCGGGCGACCGCCGCCGACGGCGCCACCCCGGGCAGCCGCAGCTCGACACTGCCTTCGGCCGGACTGAGCAGCAGCGCCAGCACGGCCGTGTCGTCGTCGTAGCCCCCCTCCCGGCCCAGCGCGGCCAGGACGTCGTCGCACGCCGCCTCCGCAGAGCGGACCGGACCGCGCAGGCAGGTGGCCAGCCGCTCCAGCCCGTCCCCGATCGGGGCCGTACGGCTCTCCACCAGCCCGTCGGTGTAGAACAGCAGCAGGCCGCCCCGACCGACGTGCACCTCGCGCTCGGAGAACTGCGGGTCGCCGACGCCAAGGGGCAGCCCCGGGTCCAGCTCGATCAGGGTCGCCTCACCCGCTGCGGTGCACAGCAGCGGCGGCAGGTGTCCGGCTGAGGCCAGCACGGCCCGGCCGGTCGAGGGGTCCACCCGCGCCATGACGCAGGTCGTGAAGTGCAGGTCGTCGACGGCCTGCACGACCCGGTCCAGGCGCTGCAGCACCTGCGCCGGTCCGTGCCCCTCCAGGGCGTACGCCCGGACGGTTGCCTGCAGCTGTCCCATCTGGGCGGCGGCGGCGACGCCGCGGCCCATGACGTCACCGACGACGAGAAACAGCGCGCCGTCGCCGACCTCGATGAGGTCGTACCAGTCACCGCCTACCTGGGTGCCCTGCGCGCCGGGCAGGTAGCGGGCGGCAGCCGTGAAGTGCGTACCGGTGGCCAGCTGGCGGGGCAGCAGGCTGCGCTGCAGCGTGACGGCGACGTCGCGCTCGAAGGCGTAGCGGTTGGCGTTGTCCAGGGCCAGGGCGGCGCGGCGGGCGATGTCGACGGCCTGTGCGAGCACGACTTCGGCGTACGGCTCATCCCGCAGCAGCGACAGCGCGCCGACGGTGCGTCCGCGGGCGAGCAGGGGCACGGAGACAACGCTGCCGTGGGCGAAGGACGCCAGCCGATTGGCCGTCTCGGCGTCGGGGCTCGCGGCCCGCAGGATCTCGGCGGTCAGCTGAACGGGCGGTTGTGGCAGACCGGTGCGCAACGCTGCCCCCGAGCCATGAGGCTGGTCCAGGTCGACGGGGAAGCCGGCGAAGAAGTCGTGGGCGGGCTGCCGGTCTGCCGGGTCGAGGGTGTTCACCGCCGCAAGGGTCACCTGGCCGTCGGCGTCCACGACGTGCAGCACCGCCAGGTCGGCCAGGCGCGGGACCAGCAGCTCGACCAGCGCGTGGGCGATGCCGTCGGGCTCGAACAGCTCAGCGAACATGGCGGACGCCTCGGACAGCACGGCCTGGGCAGCGGCGGTCTGCTCGGCCTCACGCCGCGCGGCCCGCTCACCCGCCAGCGCCTCCATCCGCTCGACGGTCGAGCTGGCCATCTGGGCCAGCTGCACCAGCATCGCCTCGTCCTCGGCGGTGAAGGCGGTGTCGTCGAGCTTGTGGCTGAGCTGGATCAGGCCGAGGTTGCGACCGTCGCGGCCGATCAACGGGGCGGCGAGGTAGTCGGGTAGGGGCGGGTGGGCCGGTGCGTCCCGCAGACCTCGCCAGTCAGGGTGGGCCAGCAGCTGCTCAGGGGTCAGGCGAAGCGGACGGTTGTCCCGGACGACCGCCTCCAGGACCCCCAGGCCCTTGGGGACCACGTCGTAGTCGCGCCAGGCGGCGTAGGTCTCCGACAGCGACACGTAGGTCACGGCGTCGTGCCAGCCGGTCGGCAACCTCGTGGTCACGCCCTGGTGGGCACCGACGATCGCCACCGCCGCCTCGGTGACGAGCGCGAGCAGGGTGTCGAGGTCGTCGGCCGCCGAGAGCGCCAGCGCGCTGTCGGCCAGCGACCTCAGCTGGCTGCCGCGCCGACGCTCGAGCTGGGCAAGCTGCAACGACGCGCTGTGCAGCCTCGCTCGCTCGACGATCTCAGCGGCCTGCCGGGCGTAGACGTCAGCGAGCTCAAGATCCCGGGCCTGCGGCGGCGCCGTGCTGCGGAAGTAGCTCGACAGCGCGCCCACCGGCTCACCGCCGAGGGTGAGCATCGGGACAGAGAGCACCGCGCGTACGCCCTGCGAGACCGCGGCGGTGGCCCAGGGTGCGTAGTCGGTGCTGGTTTCCACGTCGCAGATGTGCACCGGGCCTCGCTCGGAGACCGCCCGGCCGGCCGAACCCGCGCCGTACGGCACGCGGATCGGCCCGATGTAGTCGTCGTCGAAGCCGACCCAGGCGACCGGTACGAGCAGCTGCCGCGCAGGATCAGTGGTCCACACGACCGCCCGGTCGGTGCCGAGCAGGTTGCCGACCGCAGCGGCCAGCTGCTCGAGCAGCGGCTGGACCCGGGACAGATCGCCTGCGGTGCTGCCGATCTCGGCCAGCGGGGCCATTCCGGCAGCCTCGGCGGCCAGGTCGACCTGGATCCGGGCCGCCTCCTGTGCCACCGGGTCCACCCCCGTCGGGTCCACCTGCGTCACTGGGCCACCTGCGTCACTGGGCCACCTGCGTCACTGGGCCACCTGCGTCACTCTGGTCTCCCGCACCACGGTCACCCTGACCTGTCCCGGATAGGTGAGCTCGTCCTCGATTTGCCGGGCCACCTGCTTGGCCAGCACCAGCGCTCCGACGTCATCGACCTCGTCGGGCACCACCATGATGCGGACTTCCCGACCGGCCTGCACGGCGTACGCCTTGTCCACGCCGGGCCGGTCGCTCGCGATCTGCTCGAGACGCTGCAACCGCTGCACGTAGCTCTCCAGGGACTCGCGGCGGGCGCCGGGACGGCTGCCCGAGCAGCTGTCGCTCGCCTGGGTCAGCACCGCCTCAACTGTCTCGGGAGCGACCTCGTCGTGGTGTGCCGCGATGGCGTGCACCACCTCCTCGGACTCCCCCAGCCTGCGGGCAAGATCCGCGCCGACGGCTGCATGGGGGCCCGGCGCCTCATGTGTCAGCGCCTTGCCGATGTCGTGCAGGAACGCCGCCCGCTTGGTGACCGTCGGGTTCATCCCGAGCTCGGCCGCCAGCATGCCGGCCAGGTGCGCGGTCTCGACCAGGTGGGCTAGGACGTTCTGCCCGTACGACGTGCGCAGCCGCAGCCGCCCGAGCAGCTCGATGAGCTCGGGGTGCATGTCACCGAGCCCCACGGCGAGCAGAGCGTCCTCGCCGGCCCGGGTGCTGCCGGCCAGCACCGCCTGGCGGGCCCGCTCGTGGACCTCTTCGATGCGCGGCGGTGAGATGCGGCCGTCCTTGACCAATTCGGCGAGCGTGACCCGACCGATCTCGCGGCGCACCGGGTCGAAGCAGGAGAGCAGCACCGAGCCGGGCGTGTCGTCGATCACCAGGTTGACTCCGGTGACCTGCTCGAACGCCCGGATGTTGCGGCCTTCTCGGCCGATGATCGGGCCCTTGAGATCGTCGCTGGGCAGCTGCAGCACCGACACGACCGACTCTGCGGTCTGGGAAGCAGCGACCCGCTGCACCGCGTCGGCCACGATCGCGCGGGCCCGGACCTCACCCTGCTCGCGAGCCTGGGCCTCCAGGTCGCGCACCACCAGCGCAGCCCGGCGCTGCGCGTCGGCGGTGATCTGGGCGACGACCTGCTCTCGCGCCTGGTCGACGCTGAGCGCGGCGGTCTGCTCCAGCACGGCCAGGCGTTGCTGCTCGGCGAGCTGTCCGGCCTCCGCGGACCTCACCCGCAGCTGCTCCTCCCGCTCGGCCAGACCGGTGAGCTCCCCACCCAGGCGGGCCTGCTCCAGCGTCAGGCGCTGGCGCTCCTGCGCCACCTGACTGCGCTCCTGAGCCAGCTTCCGCTCCAGCTCAGCCAGATCGTCCCGGCGCTGCTGATGGTCGCGTTCGCGCAGCCGCTCCAACTCGGAGTCGGCGTCGTCGCTGCGACCCAGGACGGCGCGCAGGGCTATGGCGCCACCGACCAGCAGCACGATCAGCAGGACCACGGCGACGACGAGCAGGACGGAGGTCATGGACGTCGGGCTACCGACTCGCAGCGCTCATACGTCACAGCGCTCATACGTCATAGCGCCAGGACGGCGATGAGGTCGCGGGCGGCCGGGCCGCCGTCCTCGATCGCTATGTCGATGGCGCGTCGCACGTCCAGGTCGTCGACCAGGGCGTCGAGCACGGCCTGCGGCCCCGACGCGAGTCCGGCCGGGCGGCCTGCTGCGACGTGCAGGGCGTCCAGGCGTACGGCGGCAGCCTGCAGCACCG
>JBBPYI010000117.1:0-8318 GCA_038200075.1 Mycobacteriales bacterium | reverse complement strand
GCGCCGATGCCGGAGCGCTCGCTGCCGACGACCAGGGCTGCACCGACGGGCAGCGGGGCCTGCGGGTCGCCGCCGGCGTCCAGCAGCACGATCGGACCCGCAATCGCCTCGTGCGTCACGTGCAGCACCGGCAGCGCGAAGTGCAGGCCCGCGCTGCCACGGACCACGCTGGGGTGCCACGGGTCCAGCGACCCGGTCATGGCGACGCCGCAGGCGCCGGCCGCGGCAGCCACCCGCACGACCGCGCCGGCGTTGCCGGGGGACCGGGGAGCATCGAGCACGACCAGCGGTGCGCGACGCCCGCCGAGGACACCCCGGTCGTCGTCGGGGTGTACGGCCTGGCCTTCGACGCCGGTGTGATGCTCCACGGGAGCGACCACCGCCCGCTCCAGCAGCGCCGCCGTGACGTCGGGTGCCAGCCGGTCGCACAGCGCCCGGGCGCGGTCCAGGTCGGTCACCCGTACGGCCGTCACCAGCTGGGGAGCAAAGCGCAGGGCGTGCTTGACAGCATGCAGGCCCTCCAACGCGATGCTCAGGCGCCGTCCTCGGTCTGCTCGGCCAGGAAGCGCTCGAGCTCGTCGCCGAGCTCATCGGCCGTCGGCAACGACCCGCCCATGGTGGCGAGCAGGCTGCGACGCGAGCCCTTGAGGTAGTTGTCGTACTGCCCCTCCAGGGCCTGCACGACCGCCGCGACCTCCTCGGAGCCACCGACCTGCTCGTCGACCTGCTGCTTGACCGACGCGGCCGCCTCGAGCAGCTCGCCGGCCGGCAGGGACAGGCCGGTCAGGCCCGACACGCTCTCCAGCAGCGCCACGGCGGCAGCGGGGTACTCGGTGTCGGCCAGGTAGTGCGGCACGGCGACGGCGAAGCCCGCCGCGTCGTGACCGGCCTGACCGAGCCGGAACTCCAGCAGGTGTCCGGCGCTGGAGGGCACCTGCACGTTGCCGACCCACTTCTCGTAGCCCGCGATCATCTCGGGCTTGGAGGCGTGCGCGATCATCCCCAGCGGGCGGGTGTGGGGCACCGCCATGGGGATCGCGTTCAGGCCCACCGTCAGGCGTACGCCCAGGTCGACGACCAGCTGGCGGACCGCAGCGATGAAGCCTTCCCAGCGGATGTCGGGCTCCGGCCCGGCCAGCACCAGGAACGGCGTCTGGTCGGCGTCGTGGAGCAGGTGGACCGCCAGCTGGGGGTCGGCGTAGTCGGCCCAGTGGTCCTCGTCGAAGGTCATCGCCGGGCGGCGTGCGCGGTAGTCCAGCAGCGCATCGACGTCGAAGGTCGCGATCACCCGGGAGCCGTGGGCCGCCAGCAGGTGCTCGCGCGTCAGCCGCTTGGCGGCGCCGGCGTCGATGAAGCCGTCCAGAGCCTGGATGAGCACCGGGCTGCCGAGGTCGGGCAGGTCAGGTTCGAGGTCGTACAGCGGATCTGAGTTCACAACCTGCACAACGCCCCCTTCGGAGGGCGTTGTTCCACCCGGTGACCTGCGTCACTAGGGTGCTGCTGCATGAGCCTCAACCTCGCCACCATGCTCCGGGAGTCCGCGACTGCCCACCCCGACAAGCCGCTGTGTCACATCAACGACACGACGCTGACCTACGCGCAGGTCGACGAGATCAGCGGTCGGGTCGCCACCAGCCTGCTCGGGCTCGGCCTGCAGCGCGGCGACAAGGTGGCGGTGCAGCTGCCGAACCTGCCGCAGTTCCTGTTCTCCTACTTCGCGATCATGAAGGCGGGGCTGGTGATGGTGCCGCTCAACCCGCTGCTCAAGGCGCAGGAGATCGCCTACCACCTGGACAACAGCGACACCCGGCTGCTCATCACCTTCGAGATGTTCGCCGACGAGGCCGTCAAGGGAGCCGGCGACATCCCGACCTACGTGGTGAACTTGCCCGGCAACGACGTCCGGCCGAAGGGCACCAAGCACTACGACGAGCTGTACTTCGCCGACGACACCCGCGACATCGTGCCTACCGGCGGCGATGACACCGCCGTGCTGCTCTACACCAGCGGCACCACCGGCAAGCCCAAGGGCGCCGAGCTGACCCATCTGAACCTCCACATGAACTGCACCATCGCCGGGGAGCTGTTCGAGTTCCAGGAGACCGACATCGGTGTCGCGGTGCTGCCGCTGTTCCACGTCTTCGGGCTGTCCAGCGTCCTGAACACCACCGTGCGGTACGGCGGGACCATTGTGCTCATCCCGCGTTTCGAGCTCGACCCGGTCGTGGACGCGATCGAGAAGCACCGGTGCACGATCTTCAGCGGCGTCCCGACGATGTACTTCGGCCTGCTCAACATGGACACCAACGGGCGAGACCTCTCCTCGCTGCGGGTCGGCGTCAGCGGCGGCGCGGCGATCCCGGGGGAGACCATCCGGGCGTTCGAGGAGAAGTTCCCGGGCTGCGTCGTCCTCGAGGGCTACGGGCTGTCGGAGTCCACCAGCACCACGACCTTCAACATCAACGCCGAGCAGCGCAAGGTGCTCTCGATCGGCAAGCCCATCTGGGGCGTCACCGTGCAGGTCGTCGGCGAGGACGAGAAGCCGCTGCCCCCCGGCGAGTCCAACGTCGGCGAGATCGTCATCCGCGGCCACAACGTCATGAAGGGCTACTACAAGAACCCGGACGCCACGGCGGAGGCCTTCAAGGGGGACTGGTTCCACACCGGTGATCTGGCCTACCAGGACGAGGACGGCTACTTCTTCATCGTCGACCGCAAGAAGGACCTCGTCATCCGTGGCGGCTACAACGTCTATCCCCGCGAGGTGGAGGAGGTGCTGTACGAGCACCCCGCCGTCGCCGAGGCCGCCGTCATCGGCCGGCCCGATCCCAAGCTCGGCGAGGAGGTGCTGGCCTTCGTCTCGCTCAAGCCCGGCGCGGACGCCACCCCCGACGAGCTCGTGGCGTACGCCAAGGAGCGCCTGGCCGCCTACAAGTACCCCCGCGAGGTGCGCATCGTCGATGAGCTGCCCAAGGGTGCGACCGGCAAGATCCTGAAGAAGGAGCTGCGGGCGTAGTCGCGACTGTGGACGGCGCCTGCTGACCGGGCGTCGACCACTAGCGTGGGACGGCGTGACGGGGATCCGGGCCAAGAAGGCGCTGACGGCCCTCGACGCTGCCCTCGGCGCCGTGCCCGGCTCACAGGAGCGGCTCGGCCAGCGGGCGATGGTCGAGGCGGTCGCGACGGCCTTGTCGTCCGGGGAGCACCTGCTGGTGCAGGCCGGCACCGGCACCGGCAAGTCGCTGGGCTACCTGGTGCCGGCGCTGTGCTCGGGCAAGCGGGTCATCGTCGCGACGGCGACCAAGGCGCTGCAGGCGCAGCTGGTCGACAAGGACCTGCCGCGGCTCGTGCGGGCGCTCGAGCCGGTGATAGGGCGCACGCCGACCTACGCGCTGGCCAAGGGTCGCGGCAACTACCTGTGCCTGCAGCAGCTGCACGGCGGACCGGGCGCGCGCCAGGACGAGCCGGAGTCGCTGTTCGACGGGCCACAGAGCTCGCTGGGCTCGCAGGTGCTCAGGTTGCGCGAGTGGGCCGGGGAGACCGACACGGGCGACCGCGACGAGGTGCCCTTCCCCATCCCGGACCGGGCCTGGCGGCAGGTGTCGGTCAGTGCCCGTGAGTGCCTGGGCAGTCGTTGCCCCGACCGGGTGGACTGCTTCAGCGAGCGGGCCCGGGAGGCGGCCAAGGAGGCCGACGTCGTCGTGGCCAACCACACGCTGCTCGCGCTGGACGTGTTCACCGGCGTCCAGGTGCTGCCCGAGCGGGACGCGATCGTGCTCGACGAGGCCCACGAGTTCGTCTCCTCGGTGACCGACGCGCTGTCGCACGAGCTCACCAACAGCGAGGTCAGAAGAGCGGTGGCGGCGGCGGACTCCCTTGTTGCCGTCACCACCATCAGCCGTCTGGAGGACGCCCGGGATGGGCTGGAGGGCGTGCTGCAGCTGCTCGCGCCCGGGTGGGTGCGACAGCTCGACGCGCACAGCCTCGACGTCATCGCACTGCTGGAGTCGGCGGCGACCGCGGCGTGCAGCGAGATCACCCGCGACATGAGCGGCGACGAGTCGCTCAAGGACGACGACGTGGAGCTGGCTCGGCGCGAGCGCGCCAAGGCTGGGCTGCAGGCGGTGGCCGAGGCGGCCCGCGAGATCGGCACGCCGTCGGTCTCCAGCGCCGTCTACGCCACCGCCGACGGCCCCACCACCCGGCTGCGGGTGTCGCCGCTTCGCGTCGGTGGTGCGCTCGGTGCTCGGTTGTTCGGGGAGACCACCGTGGTCGCGACCAGCGCCACGCTCACCCTCGGCGGCTCCTTCCGGCATGCCGCCGGGCAGCTCGGGCTGACCTGGCTGGCGGGCTCACCTGTCGGCGAGGGGGAGCGTCACGACGCCCGCGAGCCGGCCGCTGTCGAGGAGGTGCTGGCCGAGGACGATCCGCCGCCGCCGTGGCGCCACCTGGACGTCGGCAGCCCCTTCGACTACGCCCGGCAGGGCCAGCTGTGGGTCGCTCGTCAGCTGCCGGACCCGGGTCGGATGGCGGTGTCGTGGGCCCGCGAGGTCGACGAGCTGCTGATCGAGCTGGTGCAGGCCGCCGGTGGTCGCACGCTCGGGCTCTTCAGCTCGACTGCGGCGGCGGCTCGGGCAGCCGCCTCGGTGCGGGCCGCCACCGACTTGCCGGTGCTGCTGCAGGGGGAGGACTCGCCCGGCGCGCTGCAGCACGCCTTCGCCTCCGACGCCCGGACCTGCCTGTTCGGGACCCGGTCGTTCTGGCAGGGCGTCGACACCCCGGGCAGCGCCTGTCAGCTGGTCGTGCTCGACCGGATCCCCTTCGGTCACGTCGACGACCCGTTGTCCAAGGCTCGGCTGGCGGCGGCGCAGGACGGCGGGCGCAACGGCTTCCTCGAGGTGACGCTCCCGCCCGCCGCCGTGCTGCTCGCTCAGGGCGCCGGCCGGTTGATCCGCTCCACCGCCGACCGGGGCGTCGTGGCGGTGCTCGACCCGCGCCTGGAGACCGCCGGCTACGCCGGGATTCTGCTCGGCACGCTGCCGCCGTTCTACCGGGCCCGCTCCCAGGAGTCGGTGCTGGCCTCCTTGCGGGCGATTGACCAGGACGCCCCCGCGCTGCTTCCGGCCGGACCGCGGCCCAGCGAACGCCGTCGGGTCGCCTCCTAGGATCCAGCGGGTGACCCCCGACTCTAGCGCCGTCCTCGGTGACGCTGCGCCCCACCTGGCCGTCACCCACGAGGCGGGCGTGGTGACGATCGCGTTCACGCGGCCGGACAAGCACAACGCCGTGTCGTACGCCATGTGGCACGCCTTCGGACGGCTCATGCCCGTGCTCGAAGCCGACGACGACGTCGACGTCGTGGTGCTGCGCGGCACCCCCGGCGGTCCGTTCAGCGCCGGCGCCGACATCGCGGAGTTCCAGACCCTGCGGGCCGACCCGGAGGGCGCCCGGCTCTACGGCGAGGCGGTCGAGGCCGGCGAGCAGGCGCTGATCGGCTTCGCCAAGCCGACCATCGCGCTCATCGAGGGCTTTGCGATCGGCGGCGGCACCCAGCTGGCGGTCGCCTGTGACCTGCGGGTCTGCGAGACCGGCAGCCGTTTCGGCGTCACCCCCGCCAAGCTCGGCATCGTGTATGCGCTCGGGTCGACCGCCCGGCTCGTCGAGGTGGTCGGCCCGGCGTGGGCCCGCTGGATCCTGCTCACCGGCGACCTGCTCGACGCCGCGACGGCGCTGCGGATCGGTCTGGTGCACGAGGTCGCCCCGCCCGGCGAGGTGCAGGCCAGGGCGTACGCCCTCGCCGCCACGATGTCAGCCCGCGCCCGGGTGTCCCTCGAGGGGGGCAAGGCGCTCATCGCCCGGGCCGCGGAGGGTCTCCTGGACGTGGACGACGAGGTCCTCGCCCTCTACCAGCGGTCCTGGACCAGCGCGGAGTACGCCGAGGGTGTCGCCGCGTTCCTGGCCAAGCGCGCGCCCGACTTCCGGGCGGCCCGGTCATGACTCCCGAGCCGCCGCCGATCAGCGACGAGATGCGCGAGCACGCCCGGGTGCTGCCCAACAGCTGGCTCTACGTCCTGGACCCCTCCGTCGACCCCGATGCCCAGGTGCCGCCCGAGCTGGTCGTCGGTGCCTATCCGGTCGACGAGCACGGCGAGCTGCTGCCGGACTTCCAGCACAACCCCGCCTATCGCCCGAGTCAGGTCGTGCCGCCGACCGACCCACTCGACGCCGCGTTGCAGGACCTGTCGGCCGGGCGCGGCAGCCGCGAGGCGGTCCTGGCGCTGCTGCGCACGAGCGAGCTGCTGCTGCTCGACAGCGTCGACGACGGGCTGGTGCTGCACACCACGCCCGACGGTCACGACGTCGTGCAGGCCTTCACCTCGCCCGAGCACGCCCACGCGAGCGGGGCCCAGCAGGGCTGGCGCACCCGACGCGGACGTGAACTGGCTCGTATCCTGCCCCCCGGGATCGGGCTGCAGCTCAACCCCGGCTCCGCTGTCAGCGTCACGGTGCCGCGCTCGAGCCTGCTGCGGTGACGCCCGCGGGGCAGACCATCGGGGTGGAGGAGGAGTACCACCTGGTCCACGCCGAGACCTACGCCCTCGCTGACGCGCCGGAGGTTCTCGAGGCGGCGCGCCTGCTGCTCGGCGCCGACGCGCAGGGCGAGATCTCCACGAGCCAGCTGGAGATCGCCACCCCTGTCAGCACCTCGCTCGGCGAGATCCGGGCGCACCTCGTACGGCTGCGGCGCGGCGCCGACCAGGCCGCGCAGCAGCACGGCTGCCGGATCCTCGCGACCGGCACGCATCCGAGCGCCACCTGGCACGACCAGTGCATGAGCTCCGACCCGCGGTACGCCGAGATCCTCCAGCGCATGGGCCTGCTCGCGCGCCAGCAGCTGATCGCCGGGCAGCATGTGCACGTCTCGGTCCCGGACCCCGAGCTCGCCGTGCACGTGCTGGACCGGCTGCGGCCCGACCTGCCGGTGCTGCTCGCGCTGTCGGGGAGCTCGCCGTTCTGGGAGGGCGTGGACACCGCCTACGCCAGCTATCGCACGACCTGGTTCGCCCGCTTCCCGGTGACCGGCTCGCCCGAGGTGCTCAGAAGCAAGCAGGCGTACGACGCACTTGTGGTCGACCTGGTCGCCTCCGGCGTGGTCGACGACGCCTCCCACCTCTACTGGGACGCCCGCGTGTCGACGAAGTACCCGACCATCGAGCTGCGGATGGCCGACACCTGCCCGCACCTGGACGACGCGGTCCTGCAGGCCGGCCTGGCACGTTCACTGGTCCGGGTGGCCGCAGCCGAGGCCCTCGCCGGGCAGTGCTTCCCGGAGCCTCGACCGGAGCTGGTCAAGGCCGCCCGCTGGGGGGCGGCGCGCTTCGGCCTCGAGGACCGGTTGATGGACCTGCGGGCGGACGAGCGGCGACCGGCGGCGCAGGTCGTGCGCAGCCTGCTGGCCCGGCTGCGCGACGACCTCGAGCAGGCGGGGGAGTGGGCCGAGGTGTCCGGGCTCGCCGAGCAGGCGCTCGCTCGAGGGACCTCGGCCGCCGAGCAGCGCCGGATCTTCACCGCAGCAGGCGATCTCACCGCTGTCACGCGAGTGCTGGTGGAGCAGTCCGTCACCGTCTGAACAGATCTGGCGGCGGGCGTGGTGCGCTTCGAGCGGTCGCGTCGGTGATCGGCGCGGCGCCCCCGGTGAAGTCCCGCAGGTCGTCACCGGTGACCAGTCGGGCCCGCCCCGAGGCGCGCGCCGCCCGACGGGTCAAGGCCTCGACCGGCAGCGGCGCGTCGGAGCCGGCGAGCACGAGGTTGGCGAACCGGCGCCCGCGCAGCACCGACGGGTCAGCCAGCAGGACCACGTGCTCGAAGGCGGCGCGCACGGTCGAGACCTGGGCGCGGGCGAAGTCCAGGGGCTTGCCGTCGGCGACGTTGACGACGTAGGTCCCGCCCGGACGCAGCAGCCTGCGCAGCTCGTGCACCCATTCCAGGCTGGTGACGTGCACGGGCATGACCGAGCTCTCGAACAGGTCGGCGACGACCAGATCGCTCTCACCCTGCCTGAGTCGGGGCAGCTCGGTGCGGGCATCCCCGACGCGCAGGCGGAAGCCGGTGGTGCCGAAGCTGCGGCGTACCAGATCGGCCAGTGGCGCGTCGGCCTCCACGACGAGCTGCCGCGAACCGGGCCGGGTCGCCGCGACGTACCGGGGCAGGGTGCAGCCGCCGCCGCCGAGGTGGACCGCGCTCAGCGGATCGCCCTCGGGGGCAAGGCAGTCCACGACGTCGCCCATGAGCCGGACGTAGTCGAACTCCAGGTGCGT
>JBBPYI010000116.1:0-3554 GCA_038200075.1 Mycobacteriales bacterium | reverse complement strand
TGCCGACGCTGTTCACGCCTTTCGCCCAGGGACGCAGCGGCCAGCGGCACGGCGGCACCGGTCTCGGGTTGTCGATCTGCGCGCAGCTCGCCGAGCTTCTGGGTGGCCGTCTCGACGTGACGAGCGTGCCCGGCGCGGGCAGCGCCTTTGTCTTCGAGGGTGAGCTGCCCGTCACTCCCGCCGCGGACTGCCCGGAGGACCTGGCCGCCGCCTGCGCCGGCCTGCGGGTGCTCGTCGCCGACGACAGCGAGGTCAACCAGCTCGTCGCCGCCGGGTTGCTGCAGGCCCTCGGCGCCGACGCCACGACCGTGGGCGACGGGGCGGCCGCGGTCGCCGAGGCCGCTTCCGGCGCGTATGACGTCGTGCTGCTCGATCACGAGATGCCGGTCATGGATGGGCCGGCCGCTGCCCGCGCGATCCGCAAGCTGCCCGGTCAGCGGGGGGCAACCCCGGTGTACGCCCTCACCGGACGCGTCGGCGACGCCGATCGGCAGGCCTGCCTTGACGCCGGCATGGACGGCCTGCTCCCGAAACCGCTGGACCCGGCGTCCCTGGGCCGGCTGCTGTCGCAGCTCGTTCGCCGCTAGGGCTGCAGGCCGGCGCCGGCACTGAAGAAGGGTTCAGGCGGACGTCGTACTGCGGACGGCTGGTCAGTCTGGCAGCTTGTGCGCGAGGTGCCCGCCGAGGATCCCGCCGACGGCGAGGGTGAGCGTTCCGGCTAAGCCGATCCATTGGCCCCGGCGCAGCTTGCCGGTCATCCGATCGCGCAGCGAGGCGATCTGGCAGGCAACGCTCATGACGTTCGCGGCGGCGTGCACGACCGCGATCCGCTTGGCGCGCTGGTCGAGCGCGCCGTAGTCGACAAGCCCGGCGGCGACAGCGGGCAGCGCGGCGGCGATGCCGACGCCGGTCAGGACCGCAGCGGACTTCTCGGTGCGCGGCAGGCAGTCCAGCCAGCCGGCAGACACCCACGCTCCGATCGGAAGCTGGACGAGCATCGGATGTGCAGAGTGTCCGAACGGCTCCCCCGCGAGGGTCCGCCGCATGCGGTCGCGACTCGAGAGGACCCCGGACAGCGCGTCCAGCACGCCGACCGGCGCGTCCAGGGCGGTGACGTGCTCTAGCGCGGAGATCTGGTCGAACGGCCTCATCATGGCGTCTCTCAGTTCGGTTGACCGGGTCAGCGGGCTGCAGTGTCTCGCATCAGGCCTGCTGCTGGAAACGCCGATGCAGCTCGCGCATGTGCAGGGCAAGACCCATGACCGGGCCCTGCACCTGCACGTCAGGGGCCACCTCGTGCACGGGCAGCATGCGCACGGGGGCGGGGGCGGCGCCGACCTCGTCGAGCCACTGCGCGAGCTGTTCCGACGAGTGCACGTACACGATCCTTCCCAGCCCGACCCAGGCGTGCGCGGCAGCACACATCGGGCAGTGCTCGCCGGAGGTGAACACGGTCGCCCGGGCCCGGTCGGCGGGTGACAGGTGCTGCGCGGCCCAGCGCGCCAGCTCGATCTCGGGATGCTGCGTCTGGTCGCCGGTCGCGACCACGCGGTTGCGGCCCTCCGCCAGCCGGCTGCCGTCGGCGCCGACGAGGACGGAGCCGAAGGGCTCATCGCCTGCGGCCAGCGCCTGCTCGGCGAGCTCGATGCACCGCTCCAGGTGCCCGCGCTCCTCGGCGGGAAGCGCCGGCTCGTCAGGGCTCATCGCACTCACCATCTGAACGGGGGTGTAAGTGCCCCCGGCAGGATTCGAACCTGCGCCTACGCCTCCGGAGGGCGCCGCTCTATCCCCTGAGCTACGGGGGCTCGGGGCGGCCAGGACGCTACCAGTGACGTCTTGTCGGAACGGCTCGCCGCGAGGCTGTGTAGCGTCCCCGGCCATGTCGAGCAGCCTGGGCCGCGTCCTCGTGGTGGACGACGACGACGTGATCCGCCAGCTCATCACGGTCAACCTGGAGCTCGAGGGCTTCGAGGTGGCGACGGCGGTCGACGGCCAGGACTGCCTGGACACGGTCAAAGCCGTCCGGCCAGACGTGATCACGCTCGACATCATGATGCCGAGGCTGGACGGCTGGGAGGCCGCGGGTCGCCTGCGCGCCGACCCGGACACCGCCGACATCAAGGTCGTGCTGCTCTCGGCGCGCGCCCAGGAGGCCGATCTGGCCCGCGGCAGCCGCATCGGCGTCGACGCCTATCTCACCAAGCCGTTCGACCCGGACGAGCTCATCGAGGTCGTCCGCCGCTTGGCCGGTCTGCCGCCCAGCTAGGACCTGCGCACAGCACGACGCCCGCCGGACCGTCAGGTCGGGCGGGCGTCGTCGCGTCCGGACGGACTACTTCGGGGCAGCGCTCGCAGCCGGGCTGGCCGCCGAGCCCGGGACGGCCGGCGGGACCGTCACGGTCGTGGACGGGTTCATCTGACCGGGTGTGCTGCCGTCGGCCGCGGCCGCCTGGACGGGGCCGGTCGTGGTGTTGCCGACGCAGGCTGCCCCGGGCTCGGGGGTCTGCGGACCGTTGGTGTAGCCCTGCAGGAACTTCTCGATGCGCTTGTCGCTCGCCGAGTCGACCGACAGACGACGACCCCAGGCGGAGAGGTTGATCGGGCTCGTCTGCTCAGGCAGCGGGCTCATCAGTCGGTAGGGGTCGCCCTCGACCAGACCGCTGAGGCGCTCGACGTCGGCGTCGCTGACCGACGTGTTGTAGGTGATCCACACGGCGCCGTGCTCCAGCGAGTGCACCGCGTGCTCGGGCGCGATCGGGGCGGTGTAGACGTCGCACTGCTGCGGGGCGATGTTGTGGTCGCCGCCGTTCGGGGGGCTCTGCGCGTACTTCACGACGCCCGGGACGTGGTTGCGGGTCAGCGTCTTGGCGTCGGCCACGGCAACGCCCTCGATGGCGCTGTCCGGGTTGCGCAGGACGTCGGAGACGCCGCCGCCCTGGTTGAGCGCCGCGTAGAGCAGGATGCCGCCAAGTGCGGCAGCGAGGACGACCGAGCCGAGGACCGTGCCCCACGGGAACGGCTTGGAGACCTTCGTCGGCGCGGCGCGGCGGGCGCCGCGGTTCGGCGGAGGCGTGGACTTCGGCATGGCGGTGGATCCGTCCCTGATGTCGGTGCAGCGGTGCGGGGAACCGCGGGGAGCGGTCGTCCGATGCGACGAGCGGAGCGTCGCGGGCGTTCCCGGCAACGGCTTCCGGGGAGTCTAGGCGGGCGCGTGGAATAGCCTGGAGACGTGACTCCCCTCGAGCTCGGTGCTGCTGTGCGGGCTGCCGTCGTGGCGCTCGTGGAGGCCGGCGAACTGGTCGTGACACCCCCCGTCGAGGTGGTCGTGGAGCGCCCTCGGGTCGCGTCGCACGGCGATTACGCGACGAGCATCGCGCTGCAGCTCGCCAAGCCGGCCGGTCGACCGCCGCGCGAGGTCGCCGATCTCGTCGCCGCGCGGCTGCGCGAGGTTGACGGCATCGCCGAGGTCGACGTCGCCGGTCCGGGGTTTCTCAACATCCGCCTGGCGCAGACGTCGCTCGGCAAGATCGCGGTGCAGGTCCTGCAGGCCGGTG
>JBBPYI010000115.1:0-7662 GCA_038200075.1 Mycobacteriales bacterium | reverse complement strand
GGTGTCGACGTGCCGTGCGCGTTGACTGCGCGGATGTCGGCCGGTGTCAGATCGGCGTCGGACAGCGCCAGGCGCATGCAGGCCGCCGCTCCGGCGCCGCCGGGGGAGGGGGCCGTCATGTGGTGGGCGTCGCAGGTGCTCGCGGCGCCGAGCACCTCGCCGTAGACCTGCGCGCCGCGGGCCAGCGCAGCCTCGCGCTCCTCGAGCACCAGCACGGCTGCGCCTTCGGCGATGCAGAAGCCGTGGCGGGCGGCGTCGAAGGGCTGGCTGACGCCGTCCCTGGACAGCGCGGTCATAACGGTGAACGCCGCGACCATCGTCGGGGTCATGGAGGCCTCCGCGCCACCGGCCAGCACCACGTCGCCCCGGCCGTCTGCCACCATCCGTGCGCCGGCGGCCACCGAGTGGGTCCCCGCGGCGCACGCCGTCGTCAGCGTCTCCGACGGTCCCTGCAGACTGTGCCGCAACGAGAGCGAGGCCGCGCCGCTGTTGGGCATCACCATCGGGATGGTGAAGGGCGACACCCGGCCAGGCCCGCGGGTCGCGAGCACGCCGACCTGCGTCTCCAGCGTCGCGACGCCACCGATGCCGGTGCCGAGCTGGACACCCGCGCGGGTCGGGTCCTGGGTGATGCGCTCCAGGGCCCCGTCGCCGCTGTCGTCCAGCGCCAGCTGGGCCGCAGCGACGGCGAAGTGGGTGAACCGGTCCAGATGCCTCGCCTCTTTGCCCGACAGCCAGAGCGAGGGGTCGAAGTCCTGCACCCGTCGCTCGCGGGCCGGCTCCACGTCGGCCTGCAGCCCCTTCCAGAACGGCTCGAGGCCGATCCCGGCCGGCGAGACGATGCCGATACCGGTGACGACGACGCGTCGCGGCGTGATCGTGATGCGCACTAGACCTGCGAGACCGACGGCGCCAGCGAGCGCACCAGCGCCTCGACATCGCCGTAGGTCTTGACCCGCTCCATCGCGTCCTCGGGCAGCGACAGCTCGAAGGCGTCCTCGATCGCCATGCCCCACTCGATCGCGGCGAGGCTGTCCAGGCCGAGGTCGTCGGTGAGCGATGCTGTCGGCACGAGCTGGGTGGTGGCCACCGACAGCTGCTCGGCGGTCAGGGCCTGCAGCTGGTCGGACAGGACGTCGGAGGGGGCCACACCCGCCAGCCTAGACAAGACCCTGGCAGCATCGGGCGACGTGAGCACCCCCGCCGCCACCGGGCCCCGGACCGCCCTGGTGCTGCCTGGGCAGGGCTCGCAGCGTCCAGGTGCTGGCATCCCCTGGCGGCGCTTGCCTGCCTGGTCACTGGTGGACCAGGCAGGTGACCTGCTGGACCGGGACTGCGCCCACCTGCTGCTGAACGCCGACGCCGACGAGCTGAGGGCGACGGCGCAGGCCCAGCTGGCGACGTACCTCATGTCCTTGCTGGTCTGGCGCTCTCTGCCGCCGCTCGACGTAGTAGTCGTTGCCGGCCACTCCCTCGGCGAGCTCACCGCGCTGGTCGTCGCCGGGGTGCTCACACCCGAGGCAGGGCTGCTGCTGGTCGCCGAACGCGGAGCGGCCATGCAGCAGGCCGCCGACGCCGCCCCCGGCGCGATGGCCGCCGTGCTCGGCCTGTCCGACGAGGTGGTCGCCGAGGTGTGCGCCGGCATGGACGGCGCCTGGCCGGCCAACAGCAATGCTCCCTCCCACGTGGTGATCTCAGGCACGGTCGACGGTGTCGCCGCGGCCGGGTTGGCGCTGCGGGGAGCCGGTGCCCGCCGGGTGCTGCCGCTCCCGGTCGGCGGGGCCTTCCACACCCCCCTCATGGCGCCGGCCCGCTCTCGGCTGGAGGTGGCGCTGCGTGCTGCGGCGTACGCCCCACCCCGGGTGCCGGTGCTGTCAGCCGTGACGGTGCGCGATCACGGACCGGACGTCGCCGGGCTGCTGTCGCAGCAGCTGACCGCCCCGGTGCGCTGGCGCGAGGTGCTGGAGACGCTGCCCGGGCGCGGCGTCGAGCGGGTGGTCGAGCTGGGGCCAGGTGGGGTGCTGGCCGGTCTGGTCAAGCGCACCCTTCCCGGGATGGCGGTTATGAGCGTCGCCGCGCCGGAGGACCTGGCCCGCTTGTAGGTTCTGCTGATGGAGCGCGCTGAGGTGTTGCAGGTCCTGCGGGACAAGGCCGTCGAGATGCTCGAGGTCGAGGCCGACGACGTGCAGGAGGACAAGTCCTTCGTCGAGGACCTCAAGGTCGACTCGCTGTCTCTCGTGGAGTTCACGATGGAGCTCGAGGACACCCTGGGGATCGAGCTGCCCGAGGAGGAGCTGGTAGACGTGAAGACCATCGGGGCCTTCCTCGACGTCATCGTCGGCAAGACCGCCGCGGCCTCCAACGCCGACGGCTGAGCAGGTCGTGTCGGAGGGCCGTGGCCTGCTCCACGGCCGTCGGCTGCTGGTCACCGGTGTCCTGACCGACCGGAGCATCGCCTTCGCCGTCGCACGCCTTGCCCTCGAGCAGGGAGCGACGGTCGTGCTGTCGTCGTTCGGGCGGCCGATGTCGCTGACCCGCAGGGTCGCTCGCAAGCTCCCCGGGTGCCCGCCGGTCGTCGAGCTCGACGTCACCTCCGAGATGGACCTGGCGGCGCTGCCGGGCCGGCTGGCCGAGCACGTCGACGGACTCGACGGGGTGCTGCACGCCGTCGGGTACGCCCCGGCGTCCGCGCTCGGCGGGGGTCTGCTCGGCACCTCCTGGGAGGACGTCGGGACCGCCCTGCAGGCCTCGACCTGGTCCTACGCCGCGCTGCTGCGCGCCTGCGAACCCCTGCTGACACCTGGCTCGTCCTACGTCGGGCTGACGTTCGACGCCCGGGTCGCCTGGCCGGAGTACGACTGGATGGGCGTGGCGAAGGCCGGGCTGGAGTCGGCCAACCGCTATCTCGCGCGCGATCTCGGTTCGCGAGGGGTGCGAGTCAACCTCGTGGCCGCCGGGCCGATCCGCACCATGGCGGCACGCAGCGTGCCGGGCTTCGAGGCCTTCGAGGAGGTCTGGGACACCCGCGCACCTCTCGGCTGGGACGTGACCGACGCCGAACCGGTCGCGCGCGCCTGCGTCGCCCTGCTGTCGGACTGGTTTCCCGCCACGACTGGTCAAATCGTCTATGTCGATGGCGGTTTCAGCGCGGTGGGCGTGTGAGGCCCGTGAGTCCTGCGGTGCAGCGAGCCTGCGCCCTCGCCGAGGATCTGCTGCGACCGAGCGCCGAAGACGTCGACAGGGACGTCGTGCCGCGCTCGCACCTCGACGCCTGGGCCGCCGCCGGCCTGCTCGGGATCGGCGGACCTGCGGCGTACGGCGGAGGGGGTGCACCGGCAGCGGTGGTCCGCGAGGTGACCGAGGTGCTTGCCGGCGCGTCGGGCGCGACCTGGTTCGTCGCGACGCAGCACGCGATGCCACTGGCCTCGCTCGCAGCCTCGGCCAACGAGCCGCTCCAGGACCGGCTGCTGCCGGGGCTGTGCAGCGGGCAGGTGCTGTCCGGCGTCGCCGTCGCGCAGCTGCGCAGACCGGCCCCCCCAGCGGTCACCGCGACCCGCGTGGACAGCGAGTGGCGCTTCGACGGTCACGTCGGCTGGATGACCTCGTGGGGGATCTGCGACGTCGTCCTGCTCGGCGGGCTGACCGTCGACGGTCAGGTCGTGCTGGCACTGCTGCCGGCCCGCGACGGCGACGGCCTGACCTCCTCGGCGCCTCTGGAGCTGGCCGCCATGCAGGCCACCCGCACGGTCACCCTGGATGTTGACGGCCTCGTGGCGCAGGATGCCGACGTGGTCGAGATCGTCGATGCGGCAGACTGGTTGGCGGCAGATGCCCTCCGCACGGCCAATGCGGGCCCGCACCACTTCGGACTGCAGCGCGAGTGCGTACGACGCCTGGCCGACACCGCAGCCCGCCGCGACGACGGCACCGCCGCCGCGCTGGCTCACGCCCTCGGTGCGGAGGGCGAGCGGCTGCGGGCCGTCGCCTACACCCTGCTCGACGAGGTTGCGCCCGACGAGCACCTGGAGGACCGGCTGGCGGTGCGGGCCTCTGCGCTGGAGCTGGTGATGCGCACGGCGACGGCCCTGGTGGCAGCGACCGGAGGTGCGGCGATGGCGGCGGATGCGGCGCCGCAGCGGCTGGCGCGTGAAGCGCTGTTCCAGCAGGTGCAGGCGCAGACGGCCACGACCCGTGAGGCGTCGCTGCAGCTGTTTCGGGAGCTCGGCTCATGACGGCTCGGCGGCTCGCGGATGCCGACGTGAGCTGCGGCCCGATGGGCGCCTGCCGGCTCACGCGGTGCTGCACCAGGCCCGCCGCCACGACGACCTTGGATCGCGGCGCGTGATCGGCAAGCGCCGCCAGCCGCGTTCTCGGTGCCAGGTCTGCCCGGGTCGCGCCTGCCTCTGACACCGAGTTCCGTCGGCCGACGTAGGCGTGCGACGGTCCGCGGACCGACAACGCCGCCCGGTCCGGGTGGCCGGCCACGCCAGCGCCTTCCGAAGTGGTGCAGCACTCAGACCAGCCCCAGCGCGACCTCGTAGACGGCCTCGTCGGCGTCGTCCAGCAGCTGCTGCTCGGCCTCGCTGACCGGAGCGGTCCAGGGCCGGTCGGGCAGCTGCTCGCGGACGTAGAGCACCGCGGCCGCGCGCATCGACAGCGAGGCGGCGGCCGAGAAGATCGCCGAGCTGGTGAGGTCGACTGCCAGGTGTCCGGCGCCGGCCCACCGCTCGATGTGCTTGGGCGTCTGGGCGAGCATGGCGCCGGCTGTCACGGTCGGTCCGCGATGGGTGAAGGTGTCGCGCCCGGCGAACAGCGCGGCGGCCCGGGTGACGCGGCCGAGGTTGGCGGCCACCGACCCCTTTCCGCCGTAGTACTGCGAGGCGCCCTCGCCGATCGTGGCCCGCTCCGACAGCACCACATCACCCAGCTCGACCCGTGGCTGCAGACTCGCGCAGGCGCCGATCGACACCACGACGGGCGTGCCGCACAGGCCGAGCACGTGCACCGGCTCCACTGAGCGGGTCGCTCCGTAGGCCGGGCAGTAGGCGACGGGGACGTCGCCGTACCAGCCGTGCCAGACGTCGGGCATGCCGAGCTCACGGACGTCCTCGAGCGCCGCGAGACGACGGGTCAGTGCGCTTCTACGCCACCAGGTGCTCTCCAGCACGAGCAGTCGCGGTACTTCGTCGGCTTCGAGCCCGAGCAGGTCCATCCAGCCGTCGCGATCCATCCGGACATCCTGCCGTAGCGTCGGACCGGCCCGACCGGCGAGCGTGACGGAGAAGACGTGGACAGGGACCAGGTGCGCCGGGCCGTCGTCGACACGGCCGTGGTGCTGCTCGAGATCGACGGCGCCGGGCTCGATGAGCGCACCCGGTTCGCGGACCTGGGCGTCGACTCGCTGGCGCTGGTGGAGTACGCCCTCGCGCTCGAGGACGTCTTCGACGTGGAGATCCCGGAGGAGGAGGTGGCCGAGCTCACGACCGTCGGACTGCTCGTGGACTCGCTGGTCGCCAAGACGGGCGTACGCCTCAGCAGGGCTCCAGATCCGAGGTGACCGCGGCGCGCGAGGCCATCTCCGCCAGGCGCGTGCCGAGGACCTGCAGGGTGTCGGCGCGGACCCGGTAGACCCGCAGGTTGGCGCAGACGGTGCTGTCGACCAGCATCGACTGCCGCAGGATCCGCAGGTGGTGGCTCACCAGCGGCTGGGCCATCCCGGTGGCGGTCACCAGGTCTCGGGTGCACAGCTGCTGGTCGGTGAGCAGCCGCAGGAGCTCGATGCGCCGGGGCTCGGCCAGGGCGTGCAGGACGGCCTGGTTGTCCACCTCGTCGGGGTCGGGAGCGCTCACGGCCCCAGTCCACCACGGTCCGCGGCGAGTCCGCATCAGCCGGGCGCGAAGACCAGCGTGCCGTTGTGCCCGCCGAAGCCGAAGCTGTTGGACAGGATGACTCCCGGTTCCCACGCGCGGGCCTGCGTGACGACGTCGAGCCCGCGGGTGTCGTCGTCGGGCTCGACGAAGCCGGCGGTCGGCGGCAGGCTGCGGTGGGCCAGGCTCAGGCAGACCGCCGCCGCCTCGAGCGCGCCGGCTGCCCCGAAGGCGTGTCCGGTGACGCCCTTGATGCTCGTGACGGGGACCCGGCGGTCACCGAGCAGGGCCTGCACGGCCTGCGCCTCGGCGGCGTCGTTCATGGGGGTCGAGGTCCCGTGGGCGTTGATGTGCGCGACGTCCTCGGGCGTACGGCCGGCATCGACGAGGGCCCGGCGCATGCACGACAGCGCACCCCGTCCGCGGGGCGAGGGGGCGGTGATGTGGAAGGCGTCGGCGGTGCTGGCAGCGCCTTCGATCAGGGCGTAGACGCGGGCACCACGGGCGCGGGCGCTCGCGAGTGTCTCCAGCAGCAGCAGGGCCGCGCCCTCGCCGGCGACAAGTCCGTCGCGATCGCGGTCGAAGGGCCGGCTGATGCCGCTGCGGCTCATCGCCCCGGCGTTGGCGAACCCACCGAGGGTGGTCTCGATCAGGGAGGCGTCCGCGGCCCCGGCGAGGACCACCTCGCAGGTGCCGTTGGCGACCAGCCGGGCGCCGGCGCCCACCGAGTGGGTGCCCGCTGCGCAGGCGGTGGTCAGCGTCTCGACCGGCCCCTGCCAGCCGAGCCGGAGGCTGACGGCCGCGGCGCCCGCGTTGGGCATGATCATCGGAACGCTGTACGGGGAGATGCGCCGAGCTCCGCGATCGAGCATGACCCCGACGGTCGACTCGAAGGTGGCGGCGCCGCCGATGCCGGTGCCGACCTGGATCCCGGCCAGCTCGGGGTCGACCTCGTCGGCCAGCAGTCCACCGTCGAGCAGCGCCAGCTCGGCTGCGGCGACGGCGAACTGCGCGAACCGGTCGGTGTGGCGCGCGTCCTTGCCGCTGAACCACGGCGAGGGGTCCCAGTCGGGCACGGGACGGACCCGGTCGTCGGCGGGGCGGGCCTGCAGGCCCTGCCAGAACGCCTCGGCGCCGAGCCCGCAGGCGCTGACCACGCCCAGCCCGGTCACGGCGACCTGTCGTCCGTCCTCGGTGCCTTTCACGCCGCGAGTACCCGCTCGAGGACCTCGGACTTGAGCCGGACGAAGTCGGGGTCGGCGAGCACGGCGCGGCCGCGATGGGCGGGGAAGGGGATCGCCAGCTCGTCGACGACCCGGGCCGGTCGCCCCGACAGCAGCAGCAGGCGGTCGCCGAGCAGCAGCGCCTCCTCCACGTCGTGCGTGACCAGCACCGTCGTGGTGGGGCGCTCGGCCAGCAAGGCGCCGAGCCATTCGTGCATGCGCAGCCGGGTCTGCGCGTCGAGCGCTCCGAACGGCTCGTCGAGCAGCAGGACGGGGGGTCGGTTGGCGAGCACCTGGGCGATCGCGGCGCGTTGCCGCATGCCGCCCGACAGCGCCTTGGGCAGCGCGTCGGCGAACCCGTCAAGACCGGTCGCCTGGAGCAGGTCGGTGACGGTGGCCCGCACGTCAGCGGCTGAGTGACCCAACGCGCGGGGGCCGTACGCCAGGTTCGCGCGCAGCGACAGCCAGGGGAACAGACCGCCGGCCTGCGCGACCATCCCGCGCGTCGGTGACGGTCCGGAGACCAGGGCGCCGTCCTGCCTGACCTGACCGGACGTCGTCGGCTCGAAGCC